>JBBTYA010000004.1:5889-81777 GCA_038061995.1 Patescibacteria group bacterium
TTGGTGACACCGTTGGTGTCACGGGCCGTGGTGTTGGTGTCACGGTTGGTGACACGCGAGATGACACCAAAATAGTTGGCGTGATATCTAGCTTTTTCTGCATTGGTGACACCAATGGCGTACTGGTTGGTGTCACCGTCACTGTCGCGGTTGGTGACACGGACATTTTTGGTGACACCGTTGGTGTCACGGGCCGTGGTGTTGGTGTCACGGTTGGTGACACCGTGACACCAACCACTTCCTGAAACAAAAACGCGGAGCCCTCTTGAGGTACCGCATTTTGACGCGACGACCACATACCGCCAAGTACAATGGCTATTCCGGCAACCCCCACCATGAGTACGGGGTAGCGTTCCATAAGGTGAGACGGGAGCTTTTGCCTACCACCCGAACCGTGCATTCAGGAGGGATACGAATTCACGAGGTGATAGGCAGAAGCCCCCGTACAGACAGAGAAAGCATACCGCATCAAGAGGACCGCACGCAAGAACTACAGAGAAGCGTAGAGAACGCTTTTCCCGTTCACGATGCGTTGTATCGTGTGGGCACTCACTAAAAATTGCACCGCGCGCTGTACCGTACGTCGAGAGTGTTGAGGAAAGGCGCGGATCACTTCGTTGAGCGCCACATTGGGATGCTCACGTATAAAGTGAAGTACGTCTGCATACCGCTGCTCACCGTTGCCACTAACAATAATTGGTGGGCGAATGCTACGCGCACGAACTCGCGGCACATGCTTTTTGTGTTGCACCGCACGCGGGACCAGATCAAGCGCACATACGCGGAGCGTCAGAAGTGCTCGCGTATATCGCGAAGCGTCAACGGAAGTACAAAAACCAGACGCTTCACACAGCGTAATGCGCTCAAGTAATTCATGGGCTACCTGCGCACAGAGCGCATACGAATCATGTGTAGCGCTTTGCGCATGCGCAGTAACCGCCACTACGAGTCTTTGGCTAGGCTCCTGCACCAGCCTTGCGGCGCGCGCGTCACGCGTCAGCGATCCAAGGGCTAAAAGGACGTTAGTAAGCTCGTGCATGAGTAGCGAAGAGGCCATGAATAGTTCGGAAACAAAGAAACACCGTGTAATGGCCGGGAACGTATCACGTTTACATAAAAACAGCAACGCAGGCATGAAAGCGAGCGCGGAGAAATGCGACGTGTGAAACGCACACACGCCACACGGATAATAGTCGTGTGGCGTGTGTTTTTGTGTGGCCGTACGTCCTTATAGCTGTTTTATGCCCCCTAATATTGTGCGACGTTAGAGGATGGGGAAACAAAAGTTATCCACAGCTTATATACATCTATGAAGGTTGCCTACTTTGCCTGTGGGGCGACGCCGACAAGCTCAACTTCAAAGCGCAGATCCGCGTTTGGTGGGATGATGTCCCCTGCCCCACTCGCACCATAGCCGAGCGCCGATGGAATAACGAGCACTCGCTTCCCTCCTACACGCATACCAGCAATACCAAGATCCCATCCACGGATCACCTGCCCCGCACCGAGTGTGAATGAGAATGGTTGCCCTCGATTATACGAAGCATCGAACTCTGTTCCGTTCATAAGCGTACCGCGATAGTGCGCGGTCACCACCATGCCTGGTTGCGCCTCTGCGCCCTTACCAACTACATAGTCTTGCACCTGTAAGCCGCCTTCGAGTGTGCGAATCTCTGGCGTAACGAGCGGTGCATCTGTTCCCGGCGCGACGCTTACGGTCGGCGTATCAGTGGACATAGGTTCCAATGGCGCGTCATTTTTGAGCGAGAACAGCCATGCGGCGGTTCCCACGGCAAGAATTAACACAAGAAAAATAAAGAATGTTTTGGTGTGCATGGTTCGTTAACGATTTTTAAGGGGTGGGTAAAGGTCTGGGTCTATTGTGCGCTCAAAGCAGGTGCGCTCTGCGCCATGTTCCCATGATTCGTTCTTTTCCATCGGATACGCGAGCGATTGCTGACTCCCAAGAATATCCGTTGCAAACGTGGCACAAAGCTCAAAAGAGCGAGGGCCGGTGATACGATACTCATACGCTTCTTGCGTTACTGGGTCGACGGGAACAAAGAACCCAGAGAGCTCGTTGGTGAGTGCTCCTAAATCAGCAGGAAGAACGTTTTTAGCTTGCCAGTGCTGAATGATCTGCCATTGGATAGAGCTCAGATCATTCACGCGACGATCATCAAAGCGGACAAGGCGCTGGGACTGTGGCGTGCCGGCAATCACGAGCCCTGCGACAAGTGCCGCCACTACAAACCCCGTTGCTCCCGCTTCAATGGCACGATGAGTCTTTGTGTAGACACCATTAAGCTCCGCGCGATACACCGCCATGATAACTCCAGCGATTGCTAATACGGAGAGTGCTTTTAAGAGAAAGCGGAGCGAAAGGTCTCCCTGTAAATATGCGTGCAACACGGTCACTAAATCACCAATAGCTACAATACCCGCCACGAAAAGCGTGAAGTACAACAGCCAGCGACGCACGCGCATGTCGCGCTTCTCTGGGAATGCGGCGACATCCTTGCGCAAAAAGCGCAGCGTCCATAGTAACGCGGGAAATGTAATCACCAGCACTGCAATTGCCCAGCGCATCAAGCTACGGGTCGCTTCCCCACTCCATGCCCCATCGAGGAATGGATCAGGAATACCAATATTCACCAATTGGAATGTGAGCATCCCAATGTGGATGGAAACGAACGCAAGCAAAACGGTTGACAAGATGTACAAAAAGACATCTCGTGGAAGATTTTTTGAATCAGACATGTTGCTATACTAGCATACTTCAAATCGCAGACAACGTTGGAAGAGTCACGTAACAAGGAAACTAGTATACTTATACTCCAAATCACCCAGAGAGCTTATCATTACGAGATTTCTTCATTATTGGAATAAGTATAGCGAGTAATGTCCAAGCCCCAAAAGTTGGTACAAGTACTCTCATTAAAATATTGCCATGCTGAGCGAGATTAATAGCCTCCCAAGTGAATACGATGTAAAGACTCGCAAAGATGTAGAACATGTACTCTTCAATGGGAAGTCCGGCAAATTTAAAACCTAACGTTTCGTGGAAGTTGAATTGCCACAGCCAGCCTGAATCTTTTCTACCGTGACGGGTTGCCCAAATATCCCAGATACTTCCCAATAACAAGATTCCGAACACAAAGCTTACTAGGTTTGTAACATTAATTCTATCAATTAAAAAATATCCCTCAATAAAAGCAGGGATACCAAAAGCAAATAGTAATGTCAGTGAGTAATAAAACTTTTTTGAGATAATCCCCATGAGATAGTAAGTACGGTAAAATATATCAAAATTCGAGTAGCTCGCAAAGAGCTACTCGAATTGCGCTTTTACATACCCATTATCTCCCAAGCGTCTTTTCGCCAGGGTTCCATTCAACGGGGCAGAGCTCCCCTGTTTGCAATGCCTGCAGTGCACGATGCACTTCTTTCACGGAGCGGCCCACAGAGTTATCGGATACAAGCATCCATCGCAGGATTCCTTGCGGATCAATGATAAACGTACCGCGCTGGCTGGCACCATCTGGCGCAAGCACGTTATATGCCTGTGAGATCGTCTGCGTCGTATCTGCAAGAATAGGATACTTCACTTCAGGGAGATCGCGCTCAAACCATGCTTTGTGCGAGTGTTCGCTGTCTGTAGAGGCGCCGAGAATGACAGCATCACACTGTTCAAATTCTTTCTCAAGGCGCGAGAACTCTTTAATTTCCGTAGGGCACACGAAGGTGAAGTCGCGCGGATAGAAAAAGAGCACCACCCACTTGCCGCGGTAGTCTTCTAACCCCACTTTTACAAACTGCCCTGCATGATACGCCTGTACGTGGGAAAACGACGGCGCTTGTTCTCCGATTTTTACCATAGATATGACTCGCCTATCGGCCGCCAGCGCGCACACTGCACGCGTGGAGAACATGAGACGAGGTATTGCTGGGTCAGTATACACAACAGTATGAGAGAACGCGATATTGACTTAATGTCAAAATATCAGCACAATGTGCAAAGCAGTATAGTACGTTAACAATCTCACACTAGGTTAAGGAGGCACTCGTGGACACCAAGCGCTTTTTTGATTTCGTACAGCATCTTTTCGAAGATGCGCAAAGGCGCGCTCCGGGAAGTGCCGCGCGCACCGTCGGCATGGGCATCAACGCCTTTTCGGAACCTTTCTACGATCACCTCGTAGGGAGCACGAATCTTGGAGAGCGCCTACGTGCCCTCGGCCCCGTAAAGGCTGGGGCGATTCTCAGCGCCCTCTACTTCATCTACTCGAGCGTCCCCAAGGCGTCGCCGTTCGCACAGCTCCTCGACGAGTTGTTCAGCAACGCGCCGTCGGAGATCTTGGCACGACTCATGCGCCACCACGATGCTCGTTCGCTCCTTGAGGCACTCTTCGCCCGTATTCGCCAGGAGAAAGGGTTCGAACATGTGACCCAGCAAGACGTCGCCGATCTCATGGCGGCCCTCTGGCGCAAACAGCGCAACGAAAACTCGGCGGCCTTTAAGCCGCTTCTTCCCTAAAGGAGAACCCATGATGACGCCCATTCGCCTCGTGCCAGCGCACGAAGTTCCGTGGCGCAACGCGTTTCTGGCGCTCTTCGGAGCGCTTCTTACCGGAACGATCGCGTGGCCGATCTTGTTCATGATCGGAATTGCGATGGATAGTGGCAATCTGCTCCTGTTCACGCTCGCTCTCGGAGCCATCTTGACCATCGCTTGGTCCGTTGCGATCTCTCCGGCGCTTCTGTTCGCGTGGGTCCTCACCTACATCCCCGGCGCAGGTCGCATCGTCACTGGCATCGGGACAGCTGGGGTATTCCTCGTGACCTCGACAACCCTCGCATGGGTCTTCGGTTTCGCACAGAAGCCCAGCATGCTCGCTACGTACACCGTGGTCACCATCGTCGTTGCGTGTCTCTTGATACTCTTCGGCGAAGAGTCGACATTCGTATGGATTCGCGAGTTCTTCTTCAAAAGACTTGCGGTCCTGTGGTGTCTCCTCACTCTCCTCGGTCCTGCCTACATGATCATCGGAGACATTCCCCTGGCCATGCGTGATCGAGCGCGAGTGAACGCCGCACGCACTGCGGCGAACATCCGTAAAGGTGAAATGCAGCGCATCGCGTACACAACACGAGCTGACCTCGGAAAGATCCAGTTCTTTGATTCCGAGCTCCTGGATGGTCAGACAGAGCCGCGACCTCTCGTTTGGAAAGGATGCGCAGATCCCACAACGGGACTTGTGCGCCTCTTCTACAACGGTGAAGGACGCGTGGACGGCAACTGCGGCAAGATGCTCACCAGCACCGGCCCAGATGATCCCGAACTTCTTGCGGGCATCACGACGTATCAACAAAAGCTCGCCGAAGAAGCCGCTCAGAAGGCGGCGGCACAGCCCACAGCACAACCGAGCGTGGAAGCCACGCCGGAACCAACGGCTACCCCGAGTCCGCCCCCCACACCTCAACCGACCGCGGAACCGATGACCACCGCGCAGGTGCTCGCACAAGCACGCGAGCTTCGAGAGCGCGAGCGTAAGCGGCAGGAAGCGGCGTACGGAGTGCCGACCACCACACTACCAACGTGGTATCGCGCGACGCCCACACCAACTCCCGTCCCGACACGAGAACCCGACTACATCAAGGAAGGCACAGAGCTCGTGATCGCCGTTAACGAAGGCTTCTCGCTCTCCGCCAACGAACGCGTCACTCCCTTCTCGTGTATCGCACGCACTGACGTGCGTTCGGTATACGGCACCATCGTCATCGCCAAGGGCGCTCCGTGCCACGGACGCGTAGAGCGCGTCTGGAAAGACAGAGAAGACGGAAACATCTACGCCGCACTCTCCATCATGGAAATCGCTGACATCAGCGTCTCTGGCGAAGAAATCGCAGCGCAGGTGAACGCCAGAGGACAGAACACGAAGAAGCGAGCCGTCGTTGGAGGCATCATCGGCGGAATCGTTGGAGGAGCTGCTGGCGCTGTCATCGACGGCGAACGTGGTGCCAAGCGCGGTGCCGCTGGTGGCGCCGTTGCTGGCGCAGGTACGGGCGCGGCAACCAGCAGGGGCGCTCACATCAAAAGTGGCGCCGAAATCACATTCTCGTTTTGGAGGGACGTCTTCTTTTAGAAGAGGCGGTGCTCCACCACTCCCCACGTTGCTACACAGCGGCGTGGGGAGGTTTTTTATACAATGTGGTACACTAGCGCGCATGGATATACTGCATGCGCTCATTCTTGGCGCCATACAAGGACTCACTGAGTTTTTGCCCATTTCATCATCTGGCCACCTTATTCTCGTCCCCCGCTTTCTCGGGTGGGAAGATCAGGGTCTTGCCTTTGATACCGCTATACATCTAGGGACACTCCTTGCGGTGGTGTGGGCATTTCGTACCCGCATTCTTTTATTTATAAAAACGGTGGCTTCGTCTCGCGAAGAACAGGCGCTCGCAAAAAGCATTATTCTTGCAACCATCCCCGCAGGCATAGCCGGACTTGCATTCGCCGACGTCGTAGAAAGCACTCTGCGCTCTCCTTTAGTTGTTGGCGCTTCGCTCATCTTGTGGGGCATCGTCCTCTGGTGGGTTGATCGGAAAAACGACGCAACGTCATCACATGCACCCACGCTGCGTACCTGGCTTTTTGTTGGCTTTGCACAAGCGCTTGCGCTCATTCCTGGAACATCGCGGTCGGGCATTACCATCACCGCCGGGCTCACACAAAAAATCTCGCGAGCGCAGGCCATAGAGCTTTCTTTCCTCCTCTCCATCCCCATTATTGCCGCAGCAGGTATCTCACAAATAATAGATGTTGGCGTAGCATCTCTCCTCACTGCGCCCATGCTCTTAGGTATTCTATCAGCAGCAATCTCTGGCTTTCTCGCCATCCGCATCTTGGAGCACATCGCACGCACGCGATCCCTAGCACCATTCGCCTACTACCGCATCGCCCTCGGTGCTATTGTGCTTTTCCTTTTTTGGTAAGCGCGCCTTCTTTTCGCAGTAATAGCTCTTTTAGTCTCGCCCCTTTGTTATAGCCTCCGAGCGAACCATCGGAGCGAATCACGCGATGGCATGGTACGTCTTTGCGTACATTTTTGTTGAGCGCGTTCCCTACTGCGCGAACCGCTTTTGGATTACCGATCTTCTGCGCAACTGCCGCGTACGTCATCACCGATCCGCGCGGGATTTTTTGCACGACAGCATATACTTTTTCAGTGAAAGAAAGATTTTTCTTCATACAAGAACGAGGGAATGTTTTACTCGCTTTATAAAGCCCTCTTTTTCTAAAGCCGTTACCGCTTGTGTGAAGCGCGCACCATCATGCGACTCACGACGTAAGGTGACGAGCGAAACAGATTTCTGCTTCGTCAGTATGCGCAGTATCTTGCCACGCATCTCACGCAAAGAGCCGCGAAATGGTTTTTGTATTGTGTATCCCGCACTCCGCTTGTTTGGATTTTGCACCGTACGCGATAGAGATGCGCCATAATCCATAAGAGCAGAAAACCATTCGCGAGGGCGCTTTCTATCCATTGTTTTTTCTATCACAGGCATGAGATCAGCATCTGAAACCGCAGTACGCTTTGGGAAAAAGTGATGTAAATAGACTCGCCTAATATTTGTTTCTATCATGGCGTGTGCACGATTATGAGCAAACACGGCCACCGCGCGTGCGGTGTAGGGCCCTATACCCGGTAACTGTGCAAGGATCTCTGGGTCTTGTGGAATGACGCCCGCGTGACGCTTCACAAGCTCTTGGGCACACACATGGAGCATGCGTGCGCGACGGTTATATCCCAACCCCTGCCACGCGATAAGCACCTTACTCAATGGCGCCCGTGCAAGAGCGCTCACCGTTGGAAATGCTTTTAAAAATGCTGTGAACTTTGGGATAACACGATCCGTTTGCGTCTGCTGGAGCATGATCTCTGAAATGAGAACAGCATACGGGTCATTCGTAGCGCGCCACGGAAAATCCCGACGACTCTTTCGCCAAAACGCCCATATCAAACGCTGAAAGGTGCGCTCGTTCTTATCCAAGGTCTGCGAGCGGGCACGCTGCGTGGTTGTGTTTTTTCGCTTGGCAATATGCTCTGCCATAATCAATAATTTTATACGTGAGATTAAACCAGCGCGCACGAGGAAAGAGCTTCATGAGGTCGCGCTCGATGTGCACGGGATCGCTCCGCTTCGTAAGCCTCCATCGACGCGCAAGACGTTTTACATGTGTATCAACAGCAATGCCCTCAACAACACCGTACGCATTGCCCAGCACAACGTTTGCCGTTTTCCGCGCAACACCGGGAAGCTTCAGGATATCTTCCATTGTGCTTGGTACAACACCACCAAACACATCGCGAACCATGTGTGCCGCCGCAAGAATGTTTTTTGCTTTCTGTTTGTAAAATCCCGTAGAAAAGATCGCCTTTTCAAATGCGCGCGCTGATGCATTGCAGTAATCATCGAGTGTCCGATACTCTTGAAAGAGTTTTGCCGTTACTTCATTTACTTTTTTGTCCGTGCATTGCGCAGAAAGCTGTACGGCAATCACAAGCTCCCATGAATTGCCATAGTGCAGGATCATCCCCGCCTTTGGGAAAAGCTTTGAAAGCGCCCGCCACACGTGGTCAGCGCGCTGCTGTGTCGTGAGGAGTTTGCGAGAAGACGCTTTCTGCATCATGTCTTATTTGATACTACTTCCTGCCGGTACGGGCGTGTGTGGCGCAAGGATAACGGGCCCTTCTGCATCGCTTGCTGCAAGAAGCATACCTTGGCTCTCAAGGCCCATGAGTGCACGAGGCTCCAAATTCGCGACAACCACGATCTGCGCGCCGACCATCTGCTCTGGCGCATAGCGCTTGCCAATACCCGCCAAGATTTGGCGCGGCATCACATCGCCCGCCTCAGAACGTTCGCCCACATCAACGGAAAGCTTCAAAAGTTTCTCCGAACCCTCTACGCGCTCAGCTCCAAGCACTGTTCCAACCTTTAATTCTGTTTGTGAAAAAATATCATACGAAATCATGTTTCTAGAGTACCATGGCTATTATGTGGAGCAATTGACTTGTTGATAAAATAGTGTATAATTATATTTCGTTCTTTGTGAAAGGAGCGTGCGTGGGAGAAAAAATCGTCCACCTCGGCGCCAAGATGCACAAGATTGGGGTAACCGACCACCCCAACAAGAAGTGTATCGCCCTCAAGTTGTGCGATGGGTTCCGCCCGGAGTTGCTTGAGATCCCTTACGGCCAACGCCTTGGGAGCTTCATGGAGCTCGTCCATCTCGCGCTTGAAGTTGCGCGGGAACGGAGCCACCTCGCGGCGGCGTTCGATCGCCTCTCGCGACTTGGGCGCGAACACACCGTGTCAGTCGCCTATCGGCAGGGCGACGAAACAGTACGCACTAAGAGGGAGCTCGTGCGCGGCAACGTGGTGAGAACCCAGGTTGCCAACGCAATTTCATGCGAGGTGTCCGTAACCGGGCACATCGCAATGCTCGCGTTCCACAACAAAGGGAACACGAGTGCGCGGGATTGCGTGAAGTTGAGTGCCAACATCGGAGGTTTGGAGGCCCTCCTGAAGGCGCTTCACGTTCCCTCATAACCGAAAGCCCCGTGCACACTGTGCGCGGGGCCATTCTTTTTTATACAGAATAAGACTTATTTTGAGAGCTCACACACGGGGGCGCAAACCGCGGCACACGCTTCAGCGCCAGGAGCGCACAGCGAACCGCATTGGTTAAACCGTCCACCACGGCTCAAGCAGTGGCGTGCATACATTTCTTCATTTGCACCGCCCATCATCTCATACACAATTCTGTTACGATCTTCACGCTGGATAGAAACGCCACGAGGTACCTGCATGTACCAATACATGCCAGCAAGACTCACTACAAAGAGCAAGACCAGCAGAACCTGCGGTGATGAGAGGAGGTTTTTCAGCTTCATAGAAACTTACTGCAATTCCTTTTCTGCAGATTCCAATGCGCTCATTTCGGCATCTAGATCACCAAGATCAACGGTATCCAACTCTGCCTGGCGGGCACGGGAAAGTGCCTTTGCACGAACCATCGCCATAACGTTCGCCGTATACGCTTCTTCGTAATCCGTAGCGAGCTCTTGTCCTTCAAGCCATACTGCGTTGACGGCAAATGCCGCTACAAGTACTGACAACGAAAGATAGAACGCGCCCTTGTCGCCTGCTGAAAACTCCGAAAACAATGTCTGTAGTGAATTCTGTTCTTGCATATGAAGTTAGTATACCAGCGAATCAGATATAAAACATAGTGGCTTCTGTTGATAGAAAAAGCCGGGCGTTGTGTTGCCCGGCCACGAACCACCGCGCGCCTACCGCGCCGGTGTTGCCACCTCCGACTCAGCGACGTCGATGTTGAGCAGCGCCATCTCGATAGAGATACACTGCCCACCGTACATCTGCCGGCCCATCTCCGGGAACCCATTGTCATCCAGGGCCTTGCGGATGTGGTACCGCGCTTCTTCGGTCATCGCGCATGCGCATGCGGATGAGCCGAACCCGAATCGCTTCACCACTTCTGCGATGGCGGCGCGAGCGCCGTTGTAGTTTCTCTCGGTCACGGCTACCTCCTCCTCTCTTCTGCCTGATGTCGTCGCACGCCACGGTAGCGATTCACCAACTGGCGCGTTTCATTGGGCACCACCAGGAGTGCCAAGACGGCACCCAGCGGCAACAGAAACAGCACGCCAGCAACGGCATAACGCGCGCCACGCACCACCCTCTCCATGCCCACCTCCAGAAAGCCAATTATACCACAGAAATATCCATAGTTCAATACACTTATCCCTAGGGGATTCTGGGGAGTGTTGCGTATACTCCATACATGCTTCGCCCGAACCTCCTTGCCTTCTTTCGAGCACCCGTACGCATCGCCCTTCTTAGTATCGCTATTGCTGGCATTGCGGGTGGAGTCTATCTCTCACGGCACGCCGATATAAATGATTCTTCTGCCGCCACAGCAAGCGAACCCCGCACTGCATTTATTCTTGAAGTCTTCGACACTATTCTCTCTTCCCATTGGGAAAAGCTCGAGCCAAAAGCTCTTGCCGAGCTCATGGAGAAAGGTATTGAGAAGCTCACAGAAAAAGACTGGGCACTCACGACCCCCGACCGCGCAGGTGCAGAGAAGCTCTTCACCGAAGCGCTCGCTACCATACCTGCTGAAAAACAAAATGAGTTCACGGCAACCCTTGGTGATATTATGCTCGCCAACCTCAAGCCATTTGGGCGCAGTCGCCTCTATAGCAAGAAAGAGGAGCAAAAATTACAAGACACTGTTCTGAATAAAGATACCGGTGCTAACCTATATTCTTCACTGGGAATAGAAAAGTCAGCATCTGCTACGGAAGTTACAAAAGCATACGAAGCAAAGCAAGCACAGCTCGCCGCACAACCTGCAACATCAGAAACGGAGAAAGCAAAAGCAGAGCTCGAGCGAGCGTTTACTGCGCTCCAAGATGAAAACCGTCGCGCACGCTATGATGAACACGGCGTCGAACCGACAGTCACTGCTCGCGCTATCGCAAGCACTGTTGGCATTGTGCGCATTACACAAGTCTCTCCCCTCTCTTTCGAAGAATTTAAAACGGAAATGGCGGCCCTCTCGAAAAATAAGAAACTCACTTCACTCGTTATCGATCTCCGCGGCAACATTGGTGGAGCCGTAGACACTCTCCAGTATTTCCTTGGGCCATTTATTGGCGCGGGGCAATATGCATACGATTTCTTTCATCAAGGAGAGCCGATCCCCTTCCGCACACGCGTGGGGTGGCTCGATAGCCTCGTGCAGTACAAACGGGTTGTCGTACTCATCGACGGCAACACACAGTCTTCAGGCGAGGTTATGGCAGCAGCTTTAAAGAAATATAACGTAGGTATTCTCGTTGGCGTACCCACGAAAGGCTGGGGCACTATTGAACAAGTTATGCCGCTGAAAAATCAGTTTTCTGAAACAGAAACGTACTCCCTCTTTTTGGTGCATAGTTTAACCCTCCGAGAAGACAACGAGCCCATTGAAGGACGCGGCGTTGATCCCAACATAGACATTCGCACAAAAGGATGGGAGAAAGAGCTCACCCTTCACTGGAATGACGCACAACTTACCCGCGCAGTGCAAGATCTCGTCGCCGACGCAAAGCGCTAGAGAGGTTTTTGCATCTCCTTTTCGAGATCACGAAATTCGTTTTCGATATCAGTGATCCGTCCACGAATACTCGTAATGAGCGCCGCGCCTTGGCGCGTTTTTTGTAATGCTTCTTCGAGATCTACCGCGTCTTGCGCGCCAAACCACTGCACAATGGTTTCTAGCGCGCGAAGCGACTCGGAAAGTGATCCAGGAGCAGTTGCCTCTTTCTTCTTTGTTCGTGGTGTAGATGGTGCCATAGGTAGTACGCAGTGTAGCGCGGGAAGCTCTAGGATTCAATCGTCGCATCGCGAGAGCCGTCACGCATGCGAATGCGCACCGAATCCCCAGGGGCCACATCCTTTGTAGTGCGCACGGCACCAGAGGGAAGGCGCGTCACTACACTATATCCCCGCTCCAGTACGCGCTGTGGATCAGTGCTTTGCAATAGTGAAGTGAGCGCTGTCACACGGTCGCTCGTACGCGTCAGGGATGCTCGCACGGAAGCAAGAAGTGGAGCTCCGTCTACGAGTGCCCGTGCACGATGGACATATGCGTCAGTGGCGCGAAGGATCTGCTCGCGGAGACGCTCTACAGAGCCGATAAACGGCTCCCACGACTGCGCAACGGCCATTGCCGCCGCAGTAGGCGTAGACGTGGCTACATCAGCCGCTAGACACGCAAGGGGCACATCTCTGTCATGTCCAATAGCGCAGATAACGGGCACAGAAAGACTATGAATAGCTCGCACGACACCTTCTGTATTAAATGCTTGCAGATCTTCGAGGCTTCCGCCGCCGCGCATCACGGCAATAACATCAAACTCCTCTGCGTGATCTTGCATCCACGCACATGCCTTCATAATTTCTTCGGGAGCTTTCGCCCCTTCTACCCGAACACTATAGAGCGAAAGCGCCATTCCTCGCTGGGGTAGGTTTTTACGGAAGTCATCAATCACCGCCCCTGTGCGTGAGGTGATGATTCCAACGCGTGAAATCCGTTCTGGCAGTGGCCGCTTACGTGCAAAGAGCCCCTCGCGCTCAAGCTGTTCTTTTAATAAAACGTACGCGCGCTGAAGTGAGCCTTCTCCAAGCGGCTCAAGATATTCCACGCGCAACGAGAAACGTCCTTTTGGTTTATAGATATTCGCATTCCCCGCGACCTTCACGCGCATGCCATCTTCAAGCATAGAGGCTATCATGCGTGCCGCAAAAGGGTTCATGTAGCAATCCAAAAGACTGCCGTCTTCTGGATCTTTCAGTGAGAAGTACAGGCCACTGGGGTGGTGGTGGACGCCCGTTGTTTCGCCGAACACAAGCGCGGGAGCTTGTGCGAGAACCGCGTTCACGCCATCTAAAAAGTCACTCACAGAAACCATGAGAGCCTCTGCGGCGGCTTCGGTCACACGCTTTGATCCTGTCATCACCCTATAGTATTAGAGTGTCTGCACGAGAACAAGGTTAGTAGTGCCGGAAGTTCCAAACTGGTCGCGTCCCGCGACAACAACATACTGCTCACCCTTTTTACCCAGTCCGCGGGCATGGGCACGCGCCTCAGGAAGCGCGGCATCAAACGAGGTTATCTTGCCTACCACAACACCAGCGACACCCCACGAAAAATTAAGGCGTCGGGCAATGGATGCCGAAGGCGTGAGCGCAATAATGTGTTGTGAGTGACGATAGCGAGCAATGCGCTGTGCGGTGCGGCCCGTTTCTGTAAACGCGATAATCACATGTGCATCAAGCTGATCTGCAATGCGCGCCGCTGAAGCGGCAACCGCGTCAGCGATAAATGTATTGTCGGGGAATGCCTGTGGCACAACGTCAGTCTGCGCTCGAGTAATAATGCGCACCATCGTGCGGATCACTTCTTCAGGATATGCTCCACGAGCCGTTTCCCCTGAAAGCATCACCGCATCGGTTCCATCTAAGATAGCATTCGCAACATCGGTCACTTCTGCACGAGTTGGGAGATGATTTGCGGTCATTGATTCAAGCATCTGCGTTGCAGTAATCACTGGCTTGCCCATCGTTCGGGCGATGCTGATAAGTTTTTTCTGAATATGAGGAACCTCCGCAAGGGGCACTGCGAAGCCAAGATCCCCTCGCGCAACCATGAGCCCATCGGCTTCACGAAGAATTTCTTCCACGTGATCAACGCCCGCCTTCGTTTCAATCTTTGCGATAAGGAGAGGCGCATATCCCTTCGGGCATGCTTTGCGCACTGCGCGCACATCGGCAGCACTTTGTACAAAGGAAATCGCCAGCGAATCCGCACCAACCTCTGCCATCATCTTAATGTCCGCCTTATCTTTTGCAGAAAGCGCAAACGCGTTTACGTGCATCCCCTGTGCTGAAAAGCCCATCTTGGATTTCACTACTCCAGGCACAATAACACGCGCCGTCACGACGCCTTTCTGTATGCGGGTCACTTCTAACTTTGGCGCGCCATCATTCAGGTAGATCTCTGCTCCAACGGCAAGATGGTCCAGAATCTCTGGAAAGTTAATCGTAAGGGCGTCGCTCCCATCTTCTTTTTGTACAAAACGAACGTCCTCCCCTACGTTCACCTGTCGCTCCGTGGTCATGCCCGTACGAATCTTTGGTCCGCCAAGATCGCCCATGATTGCTAGTGGACGTTTGAGCGCCTCTTCAGCCTTCCGAACGGCTACAGTGCGCGCATGAGACTCTTCCAACGTTGCATGCGTGAGGTTGAAACGAAACACATCAACACCCAGCTTAGCGAGCCTGAGGATCATCTCTGGAGAATCACTTGCGGGACCGAGCGTTGCAACAATTTTTACTTTTTTATGCATAGAATGGTGTTTGGGCAAAAAGGATATGCATTGTAGCGGAAGGATGAGAAAAAGAAAAGCCCCGCCACAGCGGGGCCATTCTTTTTCTCATCGCTCTCTTAGGAAGACAAGCGGCGTGAGAATGCCATCGGGCCAGGACCAAACGCAGAAACGCAGAGCGCCAGCGCAAGAAGGCCAAGATCAAGCTCGTAACCGCCCATAAAACCCATCTTAAATTTCACGAGCACGATTGCTCCAACCATGACCAGCGCAATGAGGCGGCCGGCCCACAACGTCCACGCACCGATAAGCACCGCAATACCGCCGAGGAACTCAACGAGAGCCACGACGTACGCCATGAACCCGGGCATGCCAAGGGTTCCGAAGAATCCAACAATTGCATCCATGTTATTGAGCTTCTGCCATCCATGCGCAATAAATATGGCGCCGAGCACCACGCGAGCTACCACGATGACCCATCCTTGCAGTTTCGGTCCGGGAGCAAAAAATTCCTTCATGAATCACCCGCATGTGCGGGCATAGCGCGTGCCACAGGCCAAGCGCTACATTCACGCATGCGCGTCTTTAATTGCTGTCTATTGTACATACCTACACCACACACGCAACTCTAAAAGCATACTACCCGATGAACCCAAACACGGCGCCAAAGAGCACCACGAAGTTAAGCGCGGACACAACGCACCACGTGCAGAAGGCGCGGAGAATAAATGCCTGTACGTAGACAAAGTACAACGAGAACGCAAAGCCAAAAGCGATCAATGCCTGGAGGGCCCAGAACGGCGCAGTCCCGCCAGCGATAAGTGAAACGAGCACGAGCATCGCAAGGTACATACCAAGCCCAGCAACCGAGTTCGGAATGCCAAACGTTTTACCGTAGGGGCTGTGCTGCACTTTCACGCACCACTCCTTCGGGAAGAACCAGCATGCGACCTCTGTGCCACGCATCTTGTGATAGATAAGATAGAGCGTATCAAGAACACCGATCACTGCACACACTGTTACAATCTGAAGCGTTGTTTGCATGTTTTTATTTTCCAGAACCCACGAGGGTGAAGCTCTGTACGAATGCTTCAAAGTCGCGTGTAGCGGAAGAATCTGCTTTATATGGATAGTGCCCAAGCGTTATCACTCGCCCATCGTTCGTAAAATAGACATACGTGAGTGTGTCACCATCGGCAACATTCGCGCTCATCACAATGCGCGTCATGGTCAGTGGTCCCACGCGCACTGAGCGACGCTCTTTTAAGAATTCAC
Organism: Patescibacteria group bacterium; assembly: GCA_038061995.1. Lineage (GTDB taxonomy): Bacteria > Patescibacteriota > Minisyncoccia > 2-02-FULL-40-12 > GWA2-44-9. The sequence continues at coordinate 22,134 of JBBTYA010000004.1, forward strand.
TCCCCAACACCATGCCATTGCCCGTGAACCATTCTTGCTCGTTGCGCGCACCACTACTGCGCCCGATGGGAGCTACGTTCACGGAGAACTGATTTCCGTAGGCGTATCCTTCCGTTCCTTCGAGCACTTCAAACTGCTGCTTCTGCGTGAAGAGCACATGCTCCGCGGTTATCTCATGGGGGTACCATCCCGTTGGAATAGAAGTGGTATAGAGTCCGCCAGCGTCGCGGTAGAGCCCGCCTTCGGAAACATTCGGTGTACCGCTCACCGTTGGCTCTGTGGTTTCTGTTGGCGCGCTTTCTCCTCCGCGCGTGAATAGCCACACGCCAAGCACGATCACAAGCAAAACTCCTGCAACTGTAATAATGCGTTTCATATATCTGCAGTATACCAAAAATACATAAACTCAGCGTGCATATCACGGCATATCTTGACGATATGTAGAAGAAACTGTATCGTATCGCGCGAAGGAGGACGTATGCGCAATCGGTTGTTGATCGCAGTACTTGCTCTCGGCACACTCTTCGGATGCGCTCCCGCGCAAGAACCCAACCACGGGCATCCGCAGCCCGTGATGACGCCCACTCCCGAGCCGGTTCACTGGTTCCGGATCACACGCCCCAACAGGGCCGACGAGATGCTGAAGGTCGTGGGCAACGTACGGGTTCACAACGACAACGGGTGCGTGAGCGTCGTGAGAGAGGAGTTCGGTTGGAAGATCGTCTTCCACGAATGTGGAGTTGGGATCACCGACGTCACCGATCCCAACAAGGCGTCGATCGAGACCGAGCGCCCGACGCCTAAGCCGGCAGAGAAGCGTGCGCCGCTCGAAAAGCCGTAACCCCCCGTCCACAAGGAGGACACATGGAACGAAAGAAGAAGAAGCCGTCTCTCAGGACGCAGATCACCAAGCTCAAGAAGGAGCTCGCACAGAAGAGTGCTGACCTCTCGTACTGGGCAAACCAGGTGGCGGAATACGAGACGGCGCTCAAGACCGCGCGCGCGAACAAGGAGACGGAAGCCCAACGCTTCCAGGCCGAAAGAAAGAAAGACCAGACCAGCCTCGTGTTCGCAGCGGAAGAAACGGCGGCCGCTCGAAAGGAGCTGGCGGGCACACGGCTCGCTCTCCAGGAGGCTCTGGCCGTCCTCCAGCCCAACTGGGCGCTGATCTACGCCCTACACCAGGAGACGGAGGACCGCGTCGCTCCGGACATGATCAGACACTTCGTCGATGGCCTTTCGTTCTCCTACGCGCACCTCTTCGACGCCGATCGAGACACCGCATGCGACGCTCTCATGTGTGCGCTGGGCAAGGTGCACGAGCGGAGGAGCCGCAACTTTTGGCAGACTTCTCCCACCGCGGAAGACTAACCCCCACCCCGAAGCCGTCACACCCGTGACGGCTTCATTTTTTATATGCCTATAGAAAAGGACGGGAACCGAAATCCTCGCCCTTTGCCATGCGTACTTAGGATCTTACTACACCAGAACTTTTCTTAAGGCAGGCTCTTCGATAATAAGGTGCCCGCCGCCAAACACCACAAAAATACTCCGCCCTTCATGCCAGTATCGTTCTATTTCCGATGCAATATTAAGATCTCTTAGGTTGCTTTGAGCTCTGGCGACTGCGTTTATTTTGGTCTCTGTTTTGTTTGGGTTGATGAAGTTATTTACATTCTCACTCTCATCAAATGCTTTCCCGATGATTTTTTCGTATAGCTCCTTCATCCTTGAAAAGGAAACCTCTATACCTTGCCATATCTTCCTCGGCTTCTGCCTTTCGCACCACGCCTCAGCTGATGTTGCAAAATGAGGCTTGGGGCTCGCCTGCCGCTGAAAGTTATTCATGAAAGTTAAGAACCAATATAGCAGAGTCTCTTCTCTGGGGATGTCAGAAAGGCGCTCCACAAGTTCCTCGTCACTCAGGTCAGGGCATGCAACTGCAACATTCGCCTCATGAGCGAGAAGGGTTATGAAGCCGCCCTCTGAACCGCCCTTAATAGCAGCTTCTTCATCTTTCAATAATGTACGCAACCTTCCTTCAACTAATACGATTCTCTCCCGCCCTTCTGTGGTTTTTAAAAATGTATTCCAATACTCCTTGAGAATAGGATACTGGGGATCGCTAGGGTCGCGCGAGTGGTTCGCGCCAAAATAAAAAAGAGATTGCCGATCGTTCTCAATCTTAAATGTGTACGGACTGCGGCCATATCTCTTGGCCGTCTCCTCGTATTGCTCTCTGGGGAGCAGAAGTGATTTATCCATGTGTGTTTAGTATTTTGCCACACCGAGAGGTGGGGGCATTTCAAGGGGTACGAGACAATCGAAGAAGCGCTGAACTGAGTACTCTGTTATAGAGCCGTATTGGCGAGATAGAAGATTAATAACCAGATTACCAGCGCAATTAATCCATATAACTTCCAATGTGAGTGAGTCGGTCTCTCGCCGCCTAAAAACCAAACTGGTATATGCGAAGCATTTGAAAACAATGCCCCTAAGATAAACAAGCTTATTAATAGGTATTTCATAATTGGAGTCGGATATTTTGCATAATTATCTTTATCTTATCTGTATGCTGTGAATGAGACGAGCTAGGTCGCTTTTCTGTGCATCAACTATATCTGACATAAAATATATCTCGTCATAGTACCGCTTAACTATTTTGTACATTTTGAGGTCGCAGGTTAATATTTTTGCCCCCAAGCCGATTCCTTCCGTAGCTATGCAAAAATCTATTGCAGTTAAACTTTTCATGTCCTTACGAGAATACCCCTCGTATCTCGCAAGAATTTCAGAAAAGTTAAGGGGGCGGCGCCCATACGCATGTAGTTTTCCGCCCAAAAGATCAAGAATCTTTTTACGGCATTTTTTTACAGATATCTTATTGACCCTAATCAGTTTAGACATTGTCTCCAAAGCAGCTAATACGGGGACGTGAAAAGATGGCTTATATGGCAATAGCGCGCCGAGTGAAGATTCTGCAGAAATATGGTGAGAGTCTTTTTCGTCGAGAACGGCTACGACCCAGGAAGTATCGGCCAGTATTATCACATTATTGCTGGTCTGCGCGGTGGCCTCACCGCTTTTTCCTTCTATCTTTTCATTATCCATAAAATTACTAAGGTCTCTTAAACTAGATTGCCCTACATATGTCCACCCAACTTATATCACCTTACGCCCTTCATTTTTCGCGCGCAAGACCGCATTCTGGGCCTCATAACACAAAGCGCCCATATATGGGCGCTTTGTTACATAGATGTATGTACCCGTCGCTGCTGCTCTCGGGCACTGCGTTGCCTTCGCTCCTTGCTGCGGGGCCTGGACTCGAACCAAGATACCGTGCTTCAGAGGCACGTGTCCTACCATTAGACGACCCCGCAAGATTCAAACAGCCCCGAGTGTACACGAAAAAGGGGCATTTTTCAACGGTGTGCGTTTCTGGACGCCCTATATTCTGATACTATAGTGCGTATATGGATACGCTGATCATACTGAGCGCTGCACTCGCACTCGCTGCGGTTATTGAGTTTTACACACTCGCATTGCGGCTTTCGTTCCATCTCAAGTCAAAAGAAATTCAGAGAGAGGTGCTCCATGTCCCCCGCGTGCACCATTCCTATCCCGGCATTGCACTGCTGATCATTCACTACGCGTTCTATCCCTCATTGTGGCTTGCGGTGATTGGGTGGGCGCTCGTCCTTTCTGATCTATTCCACCACACGGTGGCACTTCCGCTTATGAAAAAGCGTGGCTATGACATTGGCATGCGCCATCACAATCATGCCCACGTCTACTTCAAACACGGCCTTGCGGTCGTACTCATTGCAACTGGTCTCGTAGCATTCTTCACGCCATTCACGCCAGGATCGTGGCTTGTGTTCCCAGGCCTTGCGTTCATTATTGGAAAAAAGAATACTCGTTCGCTACTACACCGTGTATTGGGCAAAAAGATCTCGGAAGATCCGCGCGTAGAGAATGCCCTGAAGAAGCTATAGCAACCGACGTTCGTATGCACGAGCAACGCGGATAAACCATGGATCAGAGCCCGGTTCAAAAGGGCACACGCGAATTGATTTCCATCCTGCTACATTAGCGCCGAGAATGTCCGTGAGTACTTGGTCCCCTATGTGTACGCATTGCTGAGGCGAAAGATTCCACCGTCGCTGCGCAACGCGAAAACCATCAGACGATGGTTTTCTTTTTCGTGCCTGGATCACGGGAATATCGAGAGCAGCTCCTGCACGCACCACGCGCCGCCCGATAACATTAGAGAGCATGCACACATTGCCGCTAAATATGTGGGCCCATTTCGTGAGGAGGGGCACAACTGAAGCATCAACTGCACGAGAACCAAAGGCAGCAAGCGTTTGATCAAAATCAAAACTCACCCCGCGGATACCCGCCGCATACAACGCGTGCGGATCTATATCTATCACTGATGCGTGCGCTTCCCAAGGCCGCAACAAGCGCAACGCGCGCTCATTGAGCGCGCGAAAAGGATTGAGGTACGGAATGAGAACGGGATTCGTAAGAAGATCGATAGCCAACATTGGCTAAATGCGTAAGAAGCGACGAATAGCGATAGTGCTTGAAACGACCCCCAATAGCACGCCGATCACCACCACGGTCAGCACCGTTTGTGGCGCATGAGTGATAAAGTATTTACTCAACTCCGCACCGGGGATTTTATCGGCCACATCGGCACTAATGAACGAAAGCGCCGGGTAAAAAACTGCGAGCGCAAGAAGCGACGCGAACAAGCCGTAGAGCACACCCTCAACCAAGAACGGTGCGCGGATGTGCCAGTTCGAACCACCCACCAACCGCATGATCTCGATCTCTTGGTGCTGAGTATAAATAGTAAGGCGCACCGTGTTGAACGTCACCAGCACGGCGATAATAGAGAGAAGCAGCGTGGTTGCCATGCCCCAGCTCCGCAACCCCTTTGAGATGTTCTGCACGCGGGCGATCACCTGCTCATTCTCATAGAAGTTAATCTTTTCAATGAGAGCGCGGAAGCGCGTGCCTTCAAGATAGTTTGCAATGCCTGCATATTCCGAAGAGTCTTTCGCCTTAATGTTCACTGATGCTTGCAGTGGGTTGTCATCAAGCTCGGCGAGCGATTCCTGAATGAGCGCGTTGCCCGCGTGCCGTGCTTTAAAATCTTCAAATGCCTGATCGCGTGAGATGTATTCCACAAATGCCACGGCAGGAAGTGCCTCAATGTCTGTTTTGATCTTGAGAATGTCTTCCTCTGCGGTTGTTGTCTTAAAGTAGACACTCACGTCTACTTTATCTTCGATGCTCTGCGTAATTGAGTTCGCAACCACGTTCAAGGTCATGAGGCCCAAAAACACGAAGAGCACGAGTGCCATGACTCCCGTGGTGCCGAAGCTCACATAACTGTTGCGTTTAAAGTTTGTCCACCCTGAGCGCAAAATGCGCTTAAACATTTCTTGAGACATAGAATTTAAATAACGTATTTACCACCGTCTTTCTGGTCGCGCACAATCTTTCCTTTTTCCATCGTGATCACGCGCTTCTCCAGCGAGTTTACCAAATCACGGTTGTGCGTCACCATAATGACCGTAGTGCCAAGTGAATGAATCTTCTTCAAAAGCTGTAACACATCGTGGCTGTTCACGAGATCCAAATTCCCCGTTGGCTCGTCTGCCAACATGATGCGAGGGCGGTGGATGAGCGCACGAGCGATAGCAAGGCGCTGTTTTTCTCCGCCAGACATCTGGTGTGGAAAGTTGGTCATCTTATCTGCAAGACCAACGATCGCTAACACTTTGGGTACGTCTTCGGCGATTTGGTCATCGCTTGCGCCCGTCATTTCAAGAGCGAACGCAACGTTCTCGTATGCGTTTTTGCTTGCAAGCAGTTTAAAGTCTTGAAAAACAGTGCCGATTTTACGGCGAAGCAACGGGATGTCAGCGCGGTGCACGTTTGCCAAAGAGACGCCGTCTACCAGCACTTCTCCTTCGCTTGGCTCAAGCTCTTTGATGAGCAGACGGAGTAACGTAGACTTCCCCGCACCCGCTGGACCTACAATGGAAACAAAGTCTCCATCCTCAATGGTAAGGTCGATAGCACTTAATGCTATGAATCCATCGTTATAGACTGATGAGACGTTCTTAAATTCAATCACGGTGTTGCAAGAAAATCATCAAGATCACCTTCAAGCACACGTTCCGGCTGAGAAGATTTCTTCCCTGAACGGTGATCTTTGACCATCTGATACGGGTGAAGCACGTAGGAACGGATCTGGCTCCCCCATTCGATAGAACCCGCTTTCATTTCTGGCTTCAGGGCAGCGATGTCGCTGACCCGCTGTGCCTCCATGCGTTGCATGAGACGCGCCATGAGCATGCTCATGGCTTTTTCTTTGTTCTGGCTCTGCGAGCGCTCCGTCTGCACTGCCACAGCAATGCCACTGGGAATGTGCGTAATGCGCACCGCGGTTTCCACCTTGTTCACATTCTGCCCACCTTTGCCGCCAGAGCGGTAGGTGTCAACGCGCAAATCTTGTGCGTTCACGTGCAATGCTTGCGCAGTAAGCTCGGGAAGAATTTCCACGAGCGCGAACGACGTATGGCGCAATTTCTTTGCAGAGAACGGAGAGATGCGCACAAGGCGGTGCACGCCACTCTCGCCCTGTAGTATAGCATACACATTCGGACCATTCACCTCACAGGCGATACTTTTTACACCACCCTGCTCACCACGCGACTCATCAAGTATGAGAAACTTCCACCCACGCTTCTGTGCGAGGCGATTATACATGCGTAACAGCATGCCTGCCCAATCTTGCGCATCAACCCCTCCCGCGCCTGCGTAGATGGAAAGGAGTGCTGTATTGGGATTATGCGGAAGCATGATCTGGAGCCGGAGGTGGGATTTGAACCCACGGCCTATCGCTTACGAAGCGATTGCTCTACCACTGAGCTACTCCGGCAGATTCTATGTGCTGCGCACCTCTTGTGCGCGCTTACTAAGCGCCCTTACTCTACCACTTCTCCCACGATTCAATCCAGCAAACGTCGGCGAGAGTGAATCGCAGTTAGGGCAAATGAGGCGCAGGTTATCCTCCTGGTTATTTCTCCAGTTCCCGTCAATATGATCCGCGACAAGAGGAATGAGCCCCGTTACTGGGTTCACGTGCGCCCATCCACAGAGACAACACTGATCGTGAAACTTCTCCCGAAGATACCGTTTAATGTGGCGAGAGACAAGACCCAAAGACATAAGCCCCGTCTCTTCCCCACTTTTCCAGCGAGCTATATATGCCCTGTATTGAAAGTCCTGCTGGCACGTATTGCTACAGTATTTGCCATCAATCTCTTTAACTTCCTGAGCACAGACTAAGCATTTTGCTCTTGGTTTTTTAGGATTAGGCACCTATACATACTATCGAAATCGGGAACCTCTGTAAATATCATGTAGTGGTTCTATATGGACAAATCTCGAGAGAAGATGTATAGTGTATCTCTAAGAACTTCTTTTTCTATCCCTCGCAGCGAGTAGGGAGAATATCTTCATATGCTTCTTTTGCATACGTATCCCACGTATCGAAGCGAGACATATGAACACATTACAAAAGACTGGCGTCATTATCACCTCCCTCTTAGTGGCGCTTAGTAGCGCCGGATCCGCAACAGCTGCAATCTTCGTAAACCTGAATACCGCAACAAATTTTGCGATTATCGCAGGCTCTACTATCACCAATACGGGCTCTAGTATTGTGCAAGGCGATGTTGGCTTAAGCCCGGGCACCTCCATCACAGGGTTCCCGCCAGGCAACATCACGGGAACACAGCATATTGCAGACGCAGCAGGAGCTCAGGCAAAGCTGGATCTTGTAACCGCATACAACGCTGCAGCTGGCCAGGCAGCTACCACCACGGCGACAGAGCTTGGCGGTACGATAAAAACTCCCGGAACATACACATCGGCTGGGGGTACTTTTGCCCTCACCGGAACACTTACCCTTGATGCGCAAGGCGACCCGAACGCGGTCTTCATCTTTAAAACAAATACGACGCTCACCACAGCTGGCGCAAGCACCATTGTGCTCGCGAACAACGCACAGGCATGTAATGTCTTCTGGCAGATTGGCAGCTCGGCGACTCTCGGTGCTAACTCTTCGTTCAAGGGCACCATCATGGCACTCACTTCAATCACTGCAACAACCGGCGCACAGATAGACGGGCGCGTACTCGCACGCAATGGTGCCGTAACCCTTGATATCAACGCGGTCTCGCGACCAGCATGCTTAGTGGCAACGCCTACTCCGACTCCTACAGCAACACCAACAGTAACCCCCACACCATCCGCAACGCCGACACCGACTATCACGCCATCACCCAGCGCTACGCCAACTCCAACAACAACACCATTACCCTCTATAACTCCAACGCCATCAGTGACTCCTTCCGCGACACCGACAGCAACTATCACACCAACTCCAAGCGCCACTCCCTCAATAACTCCAGTGCCACAACTTCCTAATACGGGAACGCCTCCAGATGCACAGCGTGCACCAGCTGGTGTATTCGTTATGGCCGGACTTCTTGTGATCGCAATTGCATTCAGCGCAACACGCAGTGTGCGCGGATCATAATGGATATACTGCTCACGCGAGCGCTCATGATTGTTTCCGTAGCTGCAACACTCCTTTCGGGAATGCTGTTTTTAGACTACGTCGCCATCGCCTCATCACCAGAACGGCGAACGTACATAACTGTACTCCCAACGCCCCAAGAATACCCCATCAGCGTGGCATCGCCGTCACGGCTCGTCATCCCTCGCATTCAAGTCGACGCCCTCATTGAACGCGTAGGCATCACCGCTCGTGGAGAAATGGATGTACCAAAGAGTCAAATCACGGTAGGGTGGCTCGAAACAGGGCCTCGCCCAGGAGAGACTGGTAGCGCGGTCATCGCAGGTCACTACGGACAAAATGGCGCAAAGACTTCCGTATTTGATTCACTTAGCATCCTACAGCCCAGAGATACTATATACGTCATTGATGAGGATGGCATAACGACTACATTTATTGTGCGCGAGAAGAATACCTATAGCCCCGACGCGGATGCCTCTGCTGTTTTTTCTGCAGCTGATGACGGCACGCACCTCAACCTCGTCACCTGCGACGGCCCATGGAATGCGCAGTCCCAAGAATATCAAAGGCGCTTAGTTATTTTTGCTGATAAACAATAAAAACCGCCGAAGGGCGGTTTTTATTATATGAGCGGGATACGAGAATCGAACTCGTGTCTCCACCTTGGAAGGGTGGCGTACTACCATTATACGAATCCCGCGCTAACGAAAGATATCATACAGCCAAGCGCGCAGATTGGCAAAAATACCGTCACCACCGCCAGCAGACGCGGATGCAGGGCGCTCCTCATCCGCTAAGTGCACAAATACTACTTCCTCGCCTTCCGCTTGCACATTCAAGCGCAGTCGCGCTTGGCGCTCTAGAAATGCGGGGTCGTACGCACGCGATGCCCGAAGCGATAGCGTGTCGTTCTCCTCTTCCCCCTTCGCAATACGCTCTTCAAGTTCTCGCACTTGACGCTCTGCTTCACGCGCCTCTATATGCACGCGCGCGGCAGCCACAAAAAGCCACAAGGCTACGAGCCCTAGAGGAATAACTGCGAACGGTGATTGCACGATACGGCGCCACATATTGCGATTCCACTCTTCCATGGTACAGTACACGTATTCCTATGATTCCTCAATCGTGGCTTCGCCCTATTTCCGTAGTCGTAGCAGTCCTCCTCACCATCAGCATGGTGATTTTCCTCATTCTTCCGCTCTGGTACTAATCGTATAGGTACTAGCGCTTGAGCATCTCCAAAAAGACGTTGTGGGGAATCTGTACTTTTCCGAGTTCTTCCATCTTCTTCTTTCCCCGCTTTTGCTTCTCCAAGAGCTTCATTTTGCGCGTTACGTCACCGCCATACAAATAGCCCGTCACATCTTTACGACGAGCGCGAATAGTTTCGCGAGCGATCACCTTACCGCCAATAACTGCCTGCAGTGCAACGGCAAACCACTGTGCAGGGATAATATCTTTAAGTTTCTCGATCATGGCGCGTCCCTCACGGTTCGCGAGTGAGCGCGGCACGATGCGTGAAAATGGCTCTACGATGTCGTCGGCAACAAGAATGTCGAGACGCACCAAATCATCAACGCGAAATCCGCAGAGCTCGTAGCTGAGCGATGCATATCCTGACGACACGCTCTTAAGCTGATCATAAAAATCAGTAATCAATTCAGCAAGCGGAATGACGTAGCGCAACACCGCCGTGTCGCTTCCCAAATATTCCGTCGCTTCATAGATACTACGGCGCGTTGCGGCAAGCTCCATGACGCCTCCTACATACGTTGATGGTGCGATGATCTCTACGCGAGCGATAGGTTCGGCGATCATTTCTACGCGCGAAGGATCGGGTAAGAGCGCTGCGGAACGGATGAGAATCTCCTCGCCGTTTTTCAGCGTTACCTGGTATTCCACCGACGGCGAAGAAACAATGAGTTTTAAATTAAATTCACGACGCAACCGCTCAGAGATAATTTCAACGTGGAGCATGCCCAAAAAACCAACACGGAATCCCCGCCCCAAGCCCGCAGATGATTCTGGCTCATAAATCAGCGAAGCGTCAGTGAGCTTCAGCTTACCGAGAGCATCTTTGAGCACATCATACTCTTCTCCGTTTTCAGGAAAGAAGCTTGCGAATACCATGGGGGTCGCCTGACGATACCCCGGGAGCGGTTCAAATGCCGCGTTCTGTGCCTCGCGCTGTAGTGTGATAGTGTCACCTACGTGAATCTGCCCCGGATCTTTAATGCCGGTTGCGATGTACCCGATCATACCGGGCTCAAGAGATTTTTCTGGAGTCTGCTGTGGCGCAAACCAACCCGTCTCAAGCACTTCTGCGCGAGCCTTTGTTGCCCACGCAAGCATGGTATCTCGATTACTTACCGTACCGCTCACCATACGCACGTACGCAATCACGCCCTTATATGCATCGAACGAAGAATCGAAAATAAGCGCGCGGGCAGGGCCATCAACAATGTGCGGTGGTGGCACATCGCGCACCACGCGATCGAGCAGTTCGATCACTCCTGTGCCCTGCTTTGCAGAAATACTCAAGATGGTATCTGGCGTGATACCCAACAACAACGAGAGCTGCTCTTTCACAATCTCCGTCCGCGCGTTTGGTAGGTCTACTTTATTGATAGCGGGGACAATGACCAACCCTTGGCGCTGTGCAAGGTGTAAGTTCGCAAGTGTCTGGGCTTGGATCCCTTTGGTAGCATCCACCAACAAGATAGCGCCCTCGACCGCAGCGAGAGAGCGCGAAACTTCGTATGAGAAATCGACATGCCCCGGCGTATCAATAAGATTTAATACATACGCTTGCTTCTCCCCCTTCGGCGTGTAGCGCATGCGTACTGGCTGGAGCTTAATAGTAATACCGCGCTCGCGTTCAAGATCCATCTGGTCCAGATACTGATTCTGCATCTTACGGCGCTCAACTGCGCCCGTAAGCTCAAGAAAACGATCGGCAAGTGTGGACTTGCCGTGGTCGATGTGGGCGATAATGACGAAGTTACGTATCAGATCGTGCATGGGGCTTACCCTACCATGAGTGAGCGCTCATCGGCAATTCGTGAAAGTCGCATCTGCAGTATGATCGTCAGCACTAACGCCTGCACCACAGACCCCGCGACCGTAGCACCCGCAAGCGCCACCAGTGAAAAGGCGCCTTGTGTATACGCTCCCGCGATAATGCCACCCGTTGTTATGATTCCGCAGAGAGCAGCAACCAATGGTGTACGTGTATCCTGCAATGCATAAAACCCTCGAGCGACTACGTGAATGAGTCCTTGTGGCACAACGCCGATCATAAACACTGAAATCGCTGTCGAAAGCAGTACGAGATCTGGTCCCGTCGCCGTGCCCGCGCCAAATGCTATGCGCGCGATAGGTTCTGCAAAATATACTCCTGCTCCAGCGGCAAGAAGTAGTAATCCCGAAATGCGAAGCGACGCTTGCGTGATGAGCATACGAAATTCAGGCCATGCACTACGCGCAGCAGTCCGAGATAGTTGCGGAAATGCGGCCGTCGCGCCAGCAATCGCGATGAGCGATACGGGCACAAAATGTACATTTGATGCAAGCGCTAATACTGTTACTCCTCCCGCTGGAAGAAGCGATGCCGCCATCGTAGTGATTGTTGTTCCGATCTGCTGTGCTCCAAGCGCAAGCGTTCGCGGGATCATAAGGCGCACCACGGAGAGAACGCCGGTGCCACGCACTGCCCACGATGGTAACCAGCGAAATCCCGCACGTCGCGCGGCGACCCACTGCGTTAGAGCGTGAAGCGATGCGCCCAAGAGCACACCGTAGACCAATCCAAGTACGGGATCTCCTCCAGAACGCATTTCATGGGGCGCGAGATACAACGCACCAATGATAATGCCGCCGTTATATAACACGGGAGCAACGGCATAGGCGAAGAAGCGCTCTCGCGCTTGCAACACTGCGCCCGCAATGGTGCCGATGGCAAACAGCACGGGACTCCACGCCATGAACGTAATAGCGAGCGCCAAACGCTCCTGTCCGAAAGTATCAAAGCCTGGGCCTACAAAGCGAGCAACTGTGTCTGCTCCCAACCCCAGCGCTACGGCACCTAATATAGTAAGCGTCACGGCCCATGTGCCGAACACTCGCGCGAGCTTCCATGCTTTTTCTTCCTGTTTTTCGAAATAAGAAACAAAGATGGGAATAAATGCCGATGCGATTCCTCCGAGAACGATTAAATTAAAGAGAAGATCTGGAAATCGAAACGCGGCGTAGTAAATATCGAGTGTATCTCCAGCGCCAAATGAGCTCGCTAGAATACGATCTCGTAGCAAGCCTGTCGCCTTTGCAAAAAACGAAAAGAACGCCAGAAGCATTCCGGCACGCATGAATCCAAGAGAAGAAGTGCGCATATCGTATACTACTGCGTTGTGAATCGAATGACGAGATCGCGCTCAAGCGCTCCGCTCCACGACCATGCGGCGGCGCCTTTTGTGAGCGAGCTCTCAGTCTGTACCTTTGGGGCGTCAGGGAAGGAAAGCGCCATATCGAATGGTTTGAGTATCATGCCCGGCTGCTTTTGCACGGTAAGTTCATACGCTCCCGCGTTGGTGCGGGGCACGCTATACGAAAGCGTCACCGTCTTTTCAGAGCCAGGTTTAGTAATCATCCAAAAGCCAAACACCGTTCTGTCGCCTTCCGTCGTAACGCGCACGCCGTTGGCAAGCTCTGTGCCCTCTTCTATGCCACGCAATGTGGCGTCGACCGTTGCATCGGTATACTTTGTAAGCGCAGTATATCCCGGCGCGTCATTACCCGAGATCGCTCCTAGCTGCGCACCACGTGGCACCACAACGCGCACATATGACGGATTCTCTGTATTATAGATGGGCAGTTCATGATCACCGCCCTTATGTGTACGCGTGAGTGAGAGCGTGTGCTCACTCGCCGCGTTATAGACCGTTGTTTTCAAAGAAGCTTTTGTGTCTGTAAGTGCGTCAGTTTTTGCTCCTTTCACATTAGAAAAGACGGTCATAAGAAAATCACCGCCGTCAGAACGAATGTGGCCGTCAAACCCCTTCTCACGCGCGAAAGCTTGCACGTCTTCGTTGCGGAAATACATAAGCATATCCTTGCGCTCCAGTGCGCCCACAAAAATACGCAGCAACGAGAGCCACTGCTCACGGCCGCCAGTGGCTATGCGATCCACCACCAATGGCGCGGCGTCGACAATCACCTGCTTCGGCTTATTCTGCTTTCTGTTCTCACCATATTCAACCTCTCGCTGGAGTTCTTCAAGGAATGAGTCACTCTTTAACGTGATGTTATACGCGGGCACTTTTATTTCTCCCACCACATCAAGTACTTCTCCTAACACTTTCGTGTTCAGCGCAATAACGCCATCGGCATCAAGGCCCGTTTCTTTCTTAAAGAACGAGAGTGTTGTCTCTGCAGACGTAGGGCCGTCGATAAACCACCCCGCATCGCGCATCGCCCAATGAGGAGTGATGTGTTGCAGTGCTGTGGGAGGCACGATCTTTTCTTTTAATTGGCCGTCGGGATTATAAATATCATCAGCTTTAAACGAGCTCATGCGTCCGCCGGAAAATTCCAGGATGCCGTAACTTCCCGGAAAGCCGCCCATAGGACGCACTTCGCTATCATTCAAAAACAGCACGAGAAAACGACGGTCATCGCCAATCCCGATCATATACTGAAGGAGATCAATATACTTCACCCCATCACGTACTACCGTATGCAGTGCGGGTAGCTGTTCAGAAAACGCCGCGAGTGCAGCGCGCTTGTCTTCGGGGAGTACATTGGGATCAATATCAGCAACAAGCTCGGCTGCACGCTCCATGTTTGCATCCGCAAGTGCCAGTGCCGCAGCGAGTGGACGAATCTTTTCAGTAACCAGCGTGCGTGTATTCGCATCTTGCTGTAGCACCGCTCCCGTGCTCGAGAGTTTATCAACTGCATCAGTGAGCGCGTGGCCCGCATCCGCAATGAGCGTTCCTGCGCGCACAAGATTGCGCCCCGTGCGATATGCGTCAGTGCCCGGAAGCTTTGCAATCAACGCGCCAAGACCATCACCAAACACGTCAACATCTTTCTGTAGTTTTGAAAATTGTTCGAACGCAGAGAGAAAGTTTGCTGACGCGTCATGGAAACGAAGTTCTGCAATGTGCTCTTTTGCTTGTGAGAGATTATCAATCGCAATAGTTGAATCGCGCATCACGCGTGATTTTAATTCAGAGCCGTAGCGAGAGAGCCCTACCATGCCGGCAGTCACGAGCCCCGCAACAAGTACAAATCCGAAAAGCGCACCCCAGCGAATACTCCTTCGCGGAGCTTCAGCGCGAATGGGTGGCATGTGAATCACACGCGTTGGATCAGCGGGAAGTGGCGTAGATGCGCCGCTCCACCACTCACCCACTTCTTCAGAGCGCATCGCGGAAGCAAAACGCACCGAGGACTCTTCGGGGTTGAGATTCGCCATCGCTCCATATTCAGACACGGGGCGCGACCGGCGCAGTTCGGTCGCAATATCTTGATGCCATCGCTCCTCTATCGCTGGAGAGGGCTTTTGTAGTGAGCCGCGCGCACGTGCGGGTTTTGGAGTTGCTATAGGTTCGCTACTGGCAAGCGTTGGAGAAAATGCGACTTCTTTTGCGACTGATTCTTCAAGCATGCGCGAGAGCTCTGCGCGGGCTTCCGCATCAGATACAAGTCGCGAAGTCGCGCGGATCACTGGTTCGCTTTCTAAAGCCGCCGTAGTAGCAACCGCAACGCGGGTTTCGCGAGGCTGTGTGCGAAGGTTTACTTCCACAGGAAGAGGTGCCTGTGCGCGCGAGAAACCACCCGTGCCTGGTGCGGGTTTTACATCGAAAAGGGCCCCTGTAACGTGTTGGGATTTCTGGGGCATGCGTACCTCTCCAGTATAGCTGTTTTTATCCTCTCCGTGAGCCAACAATGTGGAGAATCACCCGCGCAAAAGAGCGAGCGTCTCGCGCGCCGATCGCTCCCACGAAAAATGCGTAGCGCGAGCCTTCGCGCGCATTGCCGTAAGGCCATGAAGAGCATCATCGGTCGCCAGCGCGTGCATCGCGCTCGCGAGCTCGCTCGTGTCATAGGGAGAAACAAGAAGCGCGGCATCATGAAGCACTTCCGGAAGAGCGCCAACATCAGAAGCAACCACCGGAACGCCCAGCGCACACGCTGCAAGCGGTGGGAAGCCAAACCCTTCAAGGAAAGAGGGGTACACCAGCGCGCGAGCACCAGCGAGCAATGTATCACGCTCTGCATCAGAAGCGTTTAAGTGCACATCAATGCGATCACGAAACGGGTGGTGCGCTATAGCACGCACAATCTTCCCCTCCCCTGAACCTGAATATCCCACAAGGCATAGCCGCACACGAGGAACGCGTGAAGCACACTGGGCAAATGCATCCAACACGCCAGCACTATTTTTTCGGGGTTCAAATGTTCCCAGCGCAATGAAATAGGGATCGCTCGCTGGTAAAGCATTCGCTGGCGTAACAATGTGCGGTACCCCTGAATGAACGACGTGTACGCGTTCATCTGGGATACCGTATTCACGTACCACATCTAATTTTGTAGCACGCGATACTGCAATCACTGCATAAGATGCCCGCACGAAACGTCGCGGCCGCATGACGAGGTGCCACGCTTTTTGTTTCAATGAAAAAAAATGAGGCGCAACAACAAACGAAAGATCGTGTACCGTTGTTACTCGCCGACACTTCTGCGAAAGAGCACCAGCAAGAATGTGGGGAAAGAAAAAGACATCAGCACCCCCCACGAGCTCATCAAGGGGCAATGCGCCTAGTAGCGCCGCTCCAAAGAGCACGCGATTTGATATGTGACGATGGATCACCTGCGCGTTTGGAGCGTGCGGCAATGCATCTAACGGCGCCGGCTTTCTGCCGGTCCATAATAATTTAAAAGTGACATCGGGAGCTGCGGCAACAAGCTGCGGCAACAACGAAAGGATATACTCCTCAACGCCACTGCGCCTCCCCGACCCAAGCGCACGAATATCAACGCCGATAACCATAGCACCAGCATAGAGAAAGATCCGTATAAAAACAAAGGCCTGTGCCGGGAGCGTGGAAGCTCTACCGACACAGGCTTGAGAACTGGGGGCGGCCTACCGGCGCGTGGCGATGAGTTGCATCGCCACCGCCCGCTCCTGCTCCGCTGGGGGCAACTTGTAGATGTGCCGCTGAACGGCCGCGTGGAACTCCGAGAAGCTCTTGAAGCCCAAGCTCTCGAATCCGGTACCTCGATAGAACGGCCCGTCGACGATCCTGAGTGACTGGTAGACCAGCTCGGGGATGCTCACGGGTACCTTCCCCGTACCAGGAGCGCCACACTCCCTTGGTCGCATCTCGCGATCGGAGTGCAACACGGCGCCAGTGAATTCGAGATACGTCTGCAGAACTTCTGCCGCTCGAAGCTTGACCTCATACGGCGTAGCGATACGAATCACCTTCATCCACGGAAAAGCGCCTGTATTCGGCTTAAAAACACGCCCGTTGAGAATTGTTCCGCACGCTTTCTACAGGCTTCTTGCGTGTATGTTTCTCCACGGAATGTGTGCATCGCGCTCGCAAATGCTTCTACGCTCTGTTCGTGCACTAGAGTGCCCGTGACGCCATCAAGTATTGTTTCTGTCGCTCCCCCGCGAGCGTGGGCAATCACTGGTGTGCCGCAGGCCATCGCCTCAACAGGCACGATGCCGAAATCTTCTTCTTGCGGGAAAATAAGGGCTTGAGCATTCGCGTAGAGATCACGTAGCTCCGCATCCGAAACGCGCCCCACAAATGTTATAGCTCCCCTCGCCAGTCGCTCGAGGCGCGAGCGCTCGGGCCCATCACCAGCGACAATAAGCTTAGCGCCCGCGGCTTGCGCTGCCTCCACAACAACATCAAACCGTTTGTATGAAACAAGGCGACCCACCGCAAGGAAATAATCCCGGCGCGGCTGCGGCACAGGAGTAAATATGTCCGTCCGCACGGGAGGATAGATCACCGGTGCCACACGTCCCCAATATGCGCGTACGCGTTCGGCAACTGCACGCGAGATAGCAACCATATCCGTGGCGCGCTGCGCCGCATGCGCATCCCAGAGCCGTACATACGCTTGCACGGGCGCCACAAGCGCGCGCACGATGCGCGGATATCCTAAGTGACGCCAAAACGCGTGACTCCCCTCCCAAAGGAACCGTGGTGGCGTGAGACAGTAGGCAACGTGGCGTGTGTGGGGCAGTGCCACCACACCTTTTGCGAACGGCCCCGCAACACTGATCACTACATCAAACGCGGAGAAATCCCAGCTCTCAACAGCGAGCGGCAGTAATGGTGTGTATGCATGCGGATAGCGCGTCGCGAACGGGAGCGATTGTATAAACGAGGTACGAATGGTGCGCCCCGCAAACACGCCGCCAGTACCCCGTTCGTCGTACACGGTTGTGTAGATGGGCGCGTCAGGCCAGAGAGAAGCAAGTGCCTGCAGTACACGCTCGGCGCCGCCGAACTGCGTGAGGTGATCATAGACAAGCGCTATCTTCATACCGCCGTGCGATCACTGACCAGCCGCATGAGCGTGCGCATAATAATGCGTATGTCCATCCAGAATGACCAGTTCTCAATATAAAACGTGTCCAAGCGCACCTCTTCTTCAAATGAAAGCGCTGAACCTCCGGAGATCTGAGCCAGTCCCGTTACCCCTGCCTTAATGCCAAGCACACGCTTATGGTGTCGCTGATAGCGCGCCACTTCATCGGGTTGATGCGGGCGTGGACCCACAAGGCTCATATCTCCCCGGACCACATTCCACAGCTGAGGAAGTTCATCAAGACGCAAGCGGCGCAGCCATCGTCCTACACGAGTAACGCGAGGATCGCACGTCATTTTAAATAGCGGTCCGTCATTGCGCTCGTTATAGGGTATGAGCAGCGGCTTAAGCTCTTCTGCATTTTCAATCATGCTCCGAAACTTCAGGAGTGAGAAATGGCGACTGCGGCTCACGCGACGCAATCGTACAAATATGGGACCGCGCGTCTCCCACGTGATCAGAAGTGCGATACAGAAAAAGAGCGGGAGAAGAAGAATGAGGCCTATCATCGTTGCGCTGACATCAAACACACGCTTGAACACTCTCCCCCAGCCATCAAGTGAGGTGCGCTTAAGCTCAATGACAGGAATGTCGCCAATAGCATCAACGCTGTAGTGCGTCGTGAGCGTTTCGTGCATGTTTGGCACGAACGTAAAAGGAATGTGGTACTCGTGACAGTATTCGACAAGCTCCACAATGGTAGCCGCATCAAACGTGGGTTGCGCCAAGAGTACGCCATCGATGGCGCCTGCATGCCAGAGCTCTCCGATAGCCTGAACGTCTGGAGCGTGTATGTGGGTTGCTACAACATATCCCAAATCATCGTTCGCCCGGATCGTTGCCACCAGGCGCTCGGTCACTGCATCGCTCCCCACAACCAACAACCGGTGCGCTCCATACCCGCGTCGCATGAGACGTGTATGCACCGCGCGAATAAGGAGTCTCCCCGTACACACCGACACGATCGCCAGCAGCCACGCACCAAGCACCAAAAAGCGAGAGTCAAAGAGCTCACGACTCACGAAGATAAATGCGATGACACCCAAGATACCCGCCGACGAGGCGAGAGCCACCTTGGCGCACTCCTCTGCGCGCGACATGCGTACGCCCATCGTATACAGCCCAGCTACGGCATAGCACGCAATAAAGAAAAGAGACGTTGGGATCACCAGCGCAACGTACTTATCAAGCGGAAGACGGAACTCAAACAGCACTGGCCGAAAGGCATCCAAGATGTTCGTGCGCAGAAGGTACGTGAGCACGCCAGCAAGAAAAAGCATACCCAGATCAACGGGCACACGCACCACATTTAAGATGAAATCTGACCGCTTCATGCGGCGGGAATGTAGCATGTACAGGCCCTAAACGCAAAACGCCCCGAAGGGCGTTTTGGGAGGTATACCGATAAGCCGGGTTCTGTCTGGCCTTGCGGTGAGACTGTCATGTATCTAGGCGCGTCGTTGCCGCCGCGCTCGAGCGATCGAACTTTTCGAACTCTCCCGAAAGAGAAAACGCTGATCTTGCACCCGGGTAAGGATTTAGCCGTTTCACCCCAAGCCTTTAATCCCATCAGCTTGGACTTGGCTGCGATATGACGAATCACATCACATGGGTTTGCCACCGATGCCCTTTCGAGCATCGAACGTCTCTGCTCGCACCTCTCACATTACTGTGTACGGGGATTACCCGCTACCCTGCTCCTCTGCATACGCAAAGGGAGTGCCCGGACTTTCCTCTCCTGTGAAGGAGCGACAGTCCAGTATACCTCAAGGCCTATTATACCAGATTTCTCTGCCGCTGGCTAGCAACTCGTGCGTCGAGCGCTTCGTTGACGAATGCATCAGCTTTACCGTTTTCTTCACGAGGAATATGGATAAAATCGACTGATTTAAAATCACCACGCGCATTCCATAATTCTAAAAAGAGTTGCTTGAGACCGGGCTCTTTCACTTTATATTCTCCAAGCGCTTGGCGCACCACAAGCTGGCTATCAGCGCGCACAACGACTGAAGCATCGCGTGCGGCATCGGTGCCAATGCGTGCCTTTAATCTATGCAATGCAGAAATAACTGCCCGATACTCTGCAACATTATTCGTAGTGTCACCGATATATTCGCCAAAACCATCTTCAAAATCAGGGCCGCGAATAACAACCCCGACTGCAGCAGGGCCTGGATTTCCGCGAGAACCACCGTCCGTCCAAATATTATACGTGTTCATAGTAACCAAGCGCCTCAAGCCCTGGTAGTTTTTGACCGGCAAGAAACGCGAGCATTGCTCCGCCACCCGTAGACACAAAGGAAAAACGGTCACGAATACCGAGACGATCAATCGCCGCCACCGTATCGCCACCGCCGATAAGAGTACGAGCAGATGCGTCGGCAACTGCACGCGCGATCGCGAATGTCCCCTCTGCGTAACGTTCATCTTCAAAGAGTCCGAGTGGGCCGTTCCATACGATCATACGCGCTCGCGCAATGTGTTCACGGAAAAGAGCAATCGACTGCGGGCCGATATCAAGCGCACGTCCATCAGTAATAATAAAATCAGGCGAGAGAATAATGCGCGGATCATTCACATCGAGCCCTGCGAGTAATTCGGAAATATTCTCATCCATAAGCGAAGTCCCCATATCAATGCCCCGCGCCTTTGCTAAATCATTCGCCACCACCCCGCCAACAAGCACCGCCTCAGCGCGAGAGAGAACATGCGTAATAACAGGAACCTTTGTACTTGCCTTAGCGCCTCCAATAATAACCACTTTCCCTTCCGCTGGTGCATCAAGCGCTTCAGTCAGGGCATTCGTCTCCGCGACAACCAGTGGCCCCGCATAGGACGGCAAGAGCTTAGCAACTGCATCAACAGAAGCATGCGCGCGGTGACACACCGCAAATGCATTCTGCACATACATATCCATGCCGCGTGCCAGCGCTTCTGAGACATCAAAGCTATTCTCTGTCTCCCCACGCCACGTACGAATGTTTTCAAGCAGTCCAACGCCCTGCCCGCTTTTTTGAAACTCATCTCTATCCGCAAGTGTTGGTAATAAAGTAAGAGTGTGCCCGAGTGTTTCTTCAAGTTCAACAAGAATGGGTCGGAAAGAATCTACTGCAGAAATATGCGCAACGAGCACCACGCGCGCTCCAGCAGACACCAACATGTCGAGTACTTCCTTCTGACGAGTAATACGGTGGTGCGCCTGAATGCGCCCTTCTACCACGGGAACATCGAGGTCGGTCCGCACAAGCACCCACTTGCCACGCACGTCAGTTGTCGGAGTGAGAATGTTCATGAAAAAAATGGCGTAAGCGCCTCAAGGAGTTCTGTAAGTGAATCTGGGGATGCGCTCGCCCGCCCCACAAGCACTCCGTCCACAGCACCACTACTCAGCACATTACTCACGCTTGCTCCTGTAACGGACCCTCCGTAGAGAATCGCCTTTGGCGTAGCGCCGCGCAGCTCCTCTCGAATAACCTGAATAGCGCGAACAATATCGGCGGACTCTTCTACGCGTGCGCCCGGCGTTGTGCTTATCGCCCACACCGGCTCATACGCAATCACGCATTGCGCCACATCTGTTGCCGAAGCGCCCTCAAAGGCTCCCAGCACCTGCTCACGAAGACCAGCGAATGACCCGTCTGGCGCTGGTTGGCCAACGCATACAATAGGAAGAATGTCGTGTGCAATTGCCTGTTGCCACGCAGATCGCACGTCTGCATTTGTTTCTCCTGCTTGTGCGCGGCGGTCCGAGTGGCCAATAATCGCGGCCGACACATTCGCCGCACGCAACATCGCCGGCGTTAATCCTCCAGTCTTTGCATCCGCATCAAGATACTGCGCTCCAATGAGAACAGATGCGAGGCGTTCATCTGCGGCCACGCATTTCTGCGTGTCATCAATAAGCGTTGCGGGCGGGCACATAACAACGGTGCCGCTTGTGACGCGGGCGCGCCAATCAGCAAGCGCGGCGCACAGCGGAAGAATGTCTTCTTGAGAAGCAGGATAACTCTTCCAGTTGAGAATAAAAAATGGGTTCATGTGTTCCACGCACGCGTGAGACGCCACCACGCAATTCTGCACACATCATAGAGTACATCAATGTATGCACGCGACGTTATTTTTGTTGCGGGATGATTCTTCCACGCAACCGGCGCCTCATCTATACGGTACCCGAGAGCACGTGCAATCGCAAGAACTTCTACATCGAATCCCCATCCTACAATATGTAGTTTAGGGAAGATAGCATCAGCGGCGCGGCGCGTGAATACTTTAAACCCACGCTGAGTATCCCAAATGCCTGGCACCGCAAGCACTTGAATAAATATATTGCCCAACTTACCCGCAACAACGCGCCACCACGGCTCATGACCGCCTGCCAAAATCCGCGCGCCAGGAACCGCCAGAGAGCCGATCACCACGTCCGCCCCACGCTCGATTCGCTCAAGCATCAATGGAAGGTGGTCAATGGACGTTGAGTGATCAGCGTCAAGAAACATTTGTATGTCACCCGTAGCAGCGCGCATGCCGGCGCGCACCGCTGCTCCTTTTCCTTGAAGTGGCTCGGCGATGACCGTAACTCCGTATGATCGCGCGACGGAAGTAGTACTATCTGAAGAAGCATTATCTACCACGATAATTTCCGCTTCCCACGGCTTCCCTACGCAAAAAGCTTTCACCGCTTCAAGCGTGGGACCGAGACGAGGCGCTTCGTTATATGCAGGGATAATAAGAGAGATACGCATGGCTTTTCGTGCATCATACGCCTTTACGTACGAGAGTAAAAATTGACGCCCTCATAAAACATCCGTATGCTAGTCTCACGCATGCGTACTCATGGTGTCACGCAGATAGCGATCACCGACGCCCGCTACCCCGAGCGCTTGCGGCACATTTCCAACCCTCCGAACATACTCTACTGCCACGGCAACACCGCACTCCTTGCGAGCGAATCCTGTATTGGCGTTGTGGGCTCTCGCATGCCTACGGCATATGGGAAAGACGTTACTCACACGATCGCCACGGAACTCGCGCATGCAGGCGCAGTTATTGTCAGTGGACTTGCGCTGGGCATCGATGGGATCGCGCACCGTGCGGCACTCGCAGCCCATGCGCACACTATTGCAGTTGTAGGCTCTGGTATTCACGAAAGCGTGCTCTACCCGCAAAGCCACCAAGCGCTTGCCAGAGAGATCATCGCAGCCGATGGCCTCGTACTTTCCGAATACGAACCGAAAACGCCTGCGCGCGACTACATGTTCCCAGAACGCAACCGCATTATCAGCGGTCTCTCGCGAGGAGTCATCGTCACTGAAGCGAATGAAAAAAGTGGCGCGCTCATCACTGCGCGCTGCGCCGTGGAGCAAGGCAAAGACGTGTTCGCAGTGCCCGGTAGTATTCTCTCTCCCCGCTCAGCAGGACCCAACCGCCTCATTCGCGATGGAGCAACGCCTATCATGGGCGCAGAAGACGTGATCAGCACATATACTGACATCTTTTCACTACAACCATCGCGTCGTGCCGCTATCGCCGACCCGTTGCAACAACGTATTATTGCAGAGCTTACAACGCACGGACCCCAACACGTAGATCGGCTCACGCACACTCTCGACACATCACCAAGCAATCTCTTCGTAGCACTCACTCATCTCGCGCTCGCAAAACATATTATTCAAAGCGCACCAGATACCTGGCGCATCATTTCATGAAACTTGTCATTGTAGAAAGTCCCACAAAAGCAAAAACAATCTCCCGTTACGTCACGGGAGATGTTGTCGTTCTGTCTTCGTTCGGACACGTACGCGATTTGCCTAAGAGCGACCTTGGCATCGATGTCGAACATGACTTCGCACCAAAATATATCGTACCGACAAAAGCAAAGAAGAATCTTTCTCTCTTGAAAAAAGAGGCTGCGAAAGCAGATACAATCGTCCTTGCAACTGATGAAGACCGCGAAGGAGAATCAATCGCGTGGCATCTTCTTGAAGCGCTCGGTCTCTCTGGCGCAAAGAAAAAGAAGGCGGATGGAGAAAAAGAAATCCAGCGCATTGTCTTCCATGAAATTACCAAAGAGGCGATTCTACATGCACTCGATCATCCACGAAACATTGATCAACATCTCGTCGACGCACAGCAAGCACGACGCATTCTTGATCGCCTTGTAGGATACAAACTCTCCCCGCTTCTCTGGAAGCGCTACTATCGAGGTCTTTCCGCAGGACGCGTGCAATCAGTTGCGCTTCGCATCATTGTGGATCGCGAGCGAGAAATTCAGGCGTTCAAGCCACAAGAATATTGGACCGTTGACGCAACTCTTCTCCCAGAGGCGGGGATGCCATTTACAGCGCACCTCACGAGCGTTGATGACAAACCTTTGGGAGATATGGATATCGCAACACAAACGCACGCCGATATCATCGCGAAAGATCTCACCGGGGCAACATGGAAAGTAAAAGATGTGCAGCGCACTGAAGTAACACGTTCCCCGATGGCGCCGTTCACCACGAGCACTCTCCAGCAAACAGCATCGCGTCGCCTGCGCTTCTCTTCTAAGCAAACCATGATGCTCGCTCAGCGCCTCTATGAAGCCGGGTTCATCACCTACATGCGTACGGACTCGGTGAATCTTTCCGAAGAGTCTCTTGCGAAAGCTGCGACATACATCACCGAAAATCTCGGAGCGCCATACTACCAGCGTCGAACGTTCAAGACGAAGTCTAAAGGCGCACAAGAAGCCCATGAGGCCGTGCGCCCGACAGATCCATTCCGCACGCCGGAAGAAATGGCAAAAGAACTTGATCCACGCCAAGCAAAACTCTACGACCTTATCTGGCGCCGCTTCATCGCAAGTCAAATGCCCCAAGCACGCATCGACTCCACGGGCATCGATGTTCGCGCCACACGAGAAGGCAGTGAACACGCCTACGATTTTCGTGCCACGGGAAGCATTATGACGTTCGATGGTTTTACAAAGATCTATCCATCATCTTTTGAAGAGACGCCTCTTCCCGTCGTAAAAGCACACGACCCACTCACGCTTGAAACACTCCTCCCAGAACAGCATTTCACCAAACCACCTGCGCGCTTCAACGAAGCTTCGCTTATTAAGATCTTAGAAAAAGAAGGCATCGGCCGTCCTTCAACCTATGCTTCTATTATTTCTACTATTTTAGATCGCGGATATGTCGAAAAGGACAGGTCACGCTCGCTCACGCCACTCGATATCGGCATGCTCGTTATAGACTTCCTCGTAGAGCACTTCCCCGCCATCGTTGACACCCATTTTACATCACACATGGAAGCAAAGCTCGACGATATCGCCGAAGGCAAAGAGGCCTGGGTACCTGTGGTAAAAGAATTCTACGAACCGTTCGCGCAGACACTCGCTGCCAAGATGGATATCGCCAAAGACGCAAAAGCTGCTGACGTAGAGACGACCGATAAAATCTGCGATAAGTGCAATAGTCCGATGGTAGTAAAGCGTGGACGCTTTGGAAAATTCATTGCCTGCTCAAACTTCCCTACCTGTAAGAATGTGCTTCGCGAGAAGAAAGACACTCCGCCACCAGAGCCAACAGGAGAGAAGTGCGATAAGTGCACCGAGGGCGACCTCGTGATGCGCACGGGCCGCTTTGGAAAATTCATCGGGTGCTCTCGCTATCCGAAGTGTAAGAATATTAGAAAACTTCCGAAGGAAGAACGCGACGTACCGATCGAGAAGCTTGACGAACAAGAAAAATAGCGTATTCTCTGCGCCAAGGAGGTAGTGCGTGTACCAGCCACAAAAAACGGAGAGCATCCCCACGATTCAGGGAGCATTCCTTCTGCAACGCCGTGTCTATGGAGACGGGCGCGGGCAGTTCTCTGAGCTCTTGTCGACGGGAGGCGTCCGGCCTCCGCGAGGCGGGGCCATTCTGTTCGGCAGCGGCCAAACAAACTTCTCGTACTCCATTACGGGAGCAGTGCGGGGCATGCACTGGCAGCATGGCCAAGGAAAGCTCCTCACCGTTCTTTCGGGGAAGGTTGCAGACATCATGCTCGATGTGCGCAGAGGTTCGCCCACATTCGGCAAGACGCACGTTCAACTCCTCGATACACCGACGCGTGACGACACAACTGCGCTTTCGATCTATGTGCCGCCCGGCGTCGCCCACGGCGTCATGGCACTCTGCCCGACCACTCTCGTGTACCACACGACTCAGTCGTGGCAACCCCACAACGAAGGTGGAGTCCGCTTCAACGATCCGGAGCTTGACCTTCCATGGCCAAAAGAGTGTGGACTGCGCATCGTCTCCAAGAAGGACAGTGAGCTCCCCTTGTGGAGCTACTGGAGGCTCAACCCCTCAAAACTCCCCCAGTACCCCCGCACCGAAGCGTGATGAGGGTACTCGTGCGCCGCCTCATCACTGGGGCGGCGCTTTTCTTGCAAAGAGCGTACTCAGGTGTACCATACATGATTACTATGACCCTCCCGGAATCTGGGGAATCATTTTTAGAGACCCTTCCCCGCGCTCGGCGTTTTTCAGAAGAAGAGCAGGGGCGCATTGTCCGCGCCTTCACTATCGCGCAACGCGCACATGCTACGCAGAAACGCAAAAGTGGCGACCCCTATCTCTCGCATCCCGTTGCCATTGCGCACCACCTCGCCACCATTGGCATGGACGCCCCCACCATCACAGCGGCGCTTTTGCATGATGTCCTTGAAGATACGTCAGTCGACCCTCAAGAAATCGAGAGTTCGTGTGGCAGTGACGTACTTTTTCTCGTACAAGGTGTCACTAAATTAACACGTCTTCCTTTTGCGCCACGCACCACCGCAGAGGCTCACGATGCATATGTTGCATCTTTTAAAAACCTCATCTTCGCCATGGCCGAAGATTTGCGTGTCATCATTATTAAGCTCGCCGACCGCCGACACAACATGCTCACGCTTAGCGCGCTTGATACGGCGGACCAACAACGCATCGCCCGGGAGACAATAGAGATATACGCACCCATCGCATCACGCCTTGGCATGGGAACGATGCGTGGTGAGCTTGAAGACCTCGCGTTCCCTTTCGCGTACCCCGACGCATACGCCCACCTCACATCACTCGTACACGAAACATATGATGATCGCCTCGCGTATACCAGGCGCATCACGCCTATCATTGCTCGAGCCCTAGATCTCGCCGGCATTCGTGTGCGCGACATTCATGCGCGCGCGAAGCATACGTGGAGTCTCTACCAAAAAATGCAGCGCGATGGTCTCACTACGCTTGAGAACATTTTTGATCTCGTGGCGCTTCGTATCATCGTAGACACCATTCCTGCGTGCTATGAGGCCCTGGGGACCGTACACGCACGCTACAAGCCTCTCCCAGGCCGCATTAAAGACTATATAGCCCTTCCCAAGCCAAATGGCTATCGCTCGCTCCACACGACCGTTTTTTGCGAAGAGGGTCGTGTTACAGAAATACAGATTCGCACACCTGACATGCACGCTCACGCAGAGCATGGTATCGCCGCGCACTGGGCCTATAGCGAATCGGGCAAGGTGCGCGGGTTTACGGCCGATACTAATCACGCCGCATGGGTAGCTTCTCTTCGTGACACGCTCAAAGATATCAAAACGAGCTCTGGCATGGCGCGCGCAACCAGCGACTTTTTGAAAAGTCGCATGTACGTATTCACACCGCAAGGAGATGTGAAAGATCTTCCCGAAGGATCAACGCCTGTTGATTTTGCCTACGCCGTGCACACAAACCTTGGACACGCGATCACCGGCGCAAAGATCAACGGAGCGATAGCCCCGCTTACCGCACGCCTACGCAATGGAGATGTCGTTGAGGCGCTCAAGAGTAAAACGCAGAAACCTTCATTTGATTGGCTCATGTTCGTACGCACCTCACACGCACGCCAGAGTATCCAGTCGTGGTTTAAAAACAATGATCCGCGCACGATGATTGCCAATGGGAAGGAGCTCCTCGTTAAAGAACTCCGGAGAATACATCTCACATGGGATGACCTCCCCCGCACAACCGTCGCACACATGGTCGCCACCTATTCGGCGCGAACCGCTGACGGACTCTTCACGCGCATTAGCGTTGGAGATATCAGCGCGCAAGATGTGGTGAAAAAGTTTTTCCCCGAAGCGCGAACGCCGAGAAAACAACAAAAGAAAGTACGGAAACAAAACACCCCCACGCCCGCCCACACTCTTGTTGTCGCCAATGATCCCACACTGCCATGGCGCATAGGAAAATGCTGCGCACCAGAACAACCTGAGCGCATCGTGGGCTATATTACTCGCGGAAAGGGGATCACCGTCCATGCACGCACCTGCACAAACGCACAAACCGCCCGAAAAGAGCGGCTTGTCTCTGCGAAGTGGAACACTAACTAATCGATAATGTTACGAGCGATAAGATTCAGTTCTTCGTGATCCGCAAAGCGAATAACGATCTGCCCGCCACGCGCTCCTGTTTTGATCAACACTGGGGCCTTAAGGCGCTCACAGAGGGTGCTCTGTAATTCTTCAAAGCGCCGATCGGAATTAGTACCCGCTCGGCCACCTTTATCACGTGACGATGCCATTTCAATATCTGACTTTGAAAAGCCATCTTCCACCACGCGACGAAACATCTCTTGTTGCTTTGCGGGATCAGAAAAGGCGAGAAGTGCGCGGCCATGCGTTGCACCAATTTTCCCACTCCGGATTGCCTGCTTGATGTTATCAGGCAACTTTATGAGACGCATCGTGTTCGCAACAGTTTCACGAGACTTCCCCACCTTCTGCGCTACTTCCTGCTGGGTGAGACCGAATTCACTTGCCAAGCGCGCATATGCCTCGGCTTCTTCCATGCCGTTGAGATCATCGCGCTGGATGTTTTCAATCAATGCAACTTGTAGACGTGTTGACTTCTCATTACCTAAATCATCTTTAATAATAACGGGAACCGTAGGAAGGCCAGCAATTTGGGAAGCGCGCAAACGGCGCTCACCGGCAATAAGTTCGTAGAACACGTCCATGCCACGAGGTCCGTGGTCTTCTTTCTTTGAAACGAGCAATGGCTGAAGCACGCCATAACGCCGAATAGAATTTGCGAGCTCTTTTAGCGCATCTGGGTCAAAATCTTGACGCGGTTGATCAGGGTTTGGGCGAATCTTCCCTACTTCAATATAAAAAACACTTTCCTTAACTGCAGTCGCCTCTGCGCTCCGCACGCTTGAGTCGGCGGGAATGAGCGATCCTAATCCTTTTCCAAGTCCGAATAGTTTTTTCACCATAAGTTACGCAAGTTTAATAATTTCTTCTGCAAGCTGACGATACGCGTACGCTGCTTTTGAATACGGATCGAACTGGAGAATGGTTTTTCCAAAGCTTGGCGCCTCTGCAAGAGAAACGGTGCGCGGGATCACCGAAGAAAAGACTCGTCCAGGAAAATGCTTCATCACTTCATTCACGACTTGGTTCGATAATTGGTTGCGCTTATCATACATTGTAAGCACCACACCCAGCACTTGCAAATCTTGGTTCAATCCGTTGCGCACTAGTTCGACAGTGCGCAGCAGTTGTCCCAGTCCTTCAAGCGCAAAATATTCACACTGCACGGGAATCATGACTTTTTCTGCCGCGGCAAGCGCGTTTATAGTAAGAAGGCCAAGAGATGGCGGACAATCAATGAGCACATAGTCATAGTTATGCCTCACCGAATCAATCGCACGCTTGAGACGACTTTCGCGCGCGTCCATAGACACGAGCTCCACCGTTGCTCCCGCAAGATTTTGTGCCGCGGGGAGCACATCAAAGCCAAAGAGTTGCGTGCGCTTGAGAACGCTCTGTGGATTCTGATCGTTCACCAGAACGTGGTACACATTCGCGTCTTCATTGTCTTCGTGGCCTAAGCCAAGCCCTAGTGTTGCGTTCGCTTGAGAGTCTAGATCTACCAACAAGACGTACTTACCGAGCGCCGCCAAATACGCGGCGGTGTTAATAGCCGTAGTTGTTTTTCCTACGCCCCCCTTCTGATTACAGACTGCGATAACACGGGCCATAACGGTATCTGCATCGTAGCACGCAGGGATATGGGGAGCAATGAAGAAGCGTTGAAAAACCAGCTTTTCCGTGGTACGCTATGCCCGCAGTAATGAGCGGTATATGCCGGGGTGGTGGAATGGCAGACACGATGGACTCAAAATCCATTGAGGGCAACCTCGTGAGGGTTCAAGTCCCTCCCTCGGCACTAAGCGATCCTCAAATACATACCACGCGCTTTGCGCGTGGTATGTATTTGAGGCGATCCCGTAAGTGGGATGAAGCCCGCCCAGATAACTATCTAAGCCACTGCCTTAGATTCTTTGGCCAGCCAAGGAGAAAGAGCAGTGCTAAAGGAGCTCCCCAATTTGCGGCACGCTCAACAAAGTCCCACGCGGGATCTGGCCCGATCGGCCAACGGATCATCGCAGTCCACAGACCCCAGAGCGCCATCCACAACACTGCAATGCGGATAGGCTTTATAAGGACGAGTATCGCCAGCGCAACATCTAAAACGCCAACCCAGAATAGAAGGGTAAGAATCGTCTCCGTATTAGAGATTCCAACAGCCTCGAAATACTTAAACCATCCCTCCTTGCCCTGAAGCGCAAAAATGCCGTGACCAAGAAATTCTCCTGCAACTGCGATGCGCAATATCCACTCAACAAGCTTTGTGTTCATAATCATTAATACCTCAACTATAAATCAAAATCTTGAATTAATTATACCACGTATACACAGCACACCAAATCCGGATTACCGAAATATAAAATTATTTCCGTCTTAATACATATCTAGTTGTATAATTCTACTCAAGCTGAATTAAAATTTGCTGGAAATATCCAAAATAGTTACACTCGTTTTACATGACCACGCAGGAAGCCACACTTCACAGGCTCGTAGATCCAACAAAGGTGCAGGTGTTTGTATTCACGTGCCCTGCGAATATTCCAACAAATATCGGTGCACATCCGTGGTTTGTTATTAATCGACAGGGCGCACTCTCGCGTTGGGAGGTACTTTTTCAAAAGAGAGCACGCTCCACACAGCACTGGGGCCACATTTTTAAAGACGCTTTTCCTCCGTTTTCTGGCATCAGCATCTTTCCGCTTTTCTACTCCCCACGCTGGAATGCCACGCTTCTCGGAGTAATAGAAGGAGAAGCTGCAGAACTGCTAGCTCAACGTATAGAAAACTCACCAAGCGAATATCCATTCCGCGATGCGTACTTCATCCTTGGTCCTAATAGCAACACCTACGGACAGTGGGCTTTGAACGCCCTTCCCACGAATTCAATTAAGCTTCCCTGGAACGCTTTTGGTAAAAACCACAAAGCTCGCGGCTAGAGTTCGCACAAATTCTCAAGCATGGCAGCAACCATAATCGGCCCCATGCCACCGGGCACGGGAGTAAGAAGATCAGCAAGCGGAGCAACCGATTTTACATCTACGTCCCCTGTCACTTTTCCTTTCTGGAGTGCGTAGCCAAAATCAATCACTGTTGCACCTTCTTTGATCCACTTTTTAGTAATCAGTTTTGGTTTCCCTACACCTGAGACAATCAAGCTTGCACACGATGCAATTGCGGCAGGATCTTTTGTATTCTCGTCGATAAGGGCAACCACAGCGCCTTGCGCTTGAAGCCACCGTGCGATGGGATCGCCAACAAGCTGGCCGCCGCCCACAACGGCGCACTGCATACCAGGCAATACAACGCCGCGGAGCTCACATACTTCGCGCAGCGCACGCACTGTTGGAGGCAACACCACAAGACCGGCAGGATCAGCGTGAAACATCGCGCGGCGCTGGGAAGTAAGTACATCAACGTCTTTACCTGGATCAATAAGGTCCATGTATGTGCTTGAATCCATGCCAGAAGGCAAGGGAAGTTCTAAAAAGATACCGGTCACCTCATCATCCACATTTAAGAACGCAATCGTCTCACGCAGACTTGTATCAGAAACATCCTCAAGAATATAGGAAGAGAACAACATACCGCAGCGTTCTGCGGCTTTCTTTTTGATAGCAATGAATTTTTCGACCGCGGGGTCTTTCCCTACAGCCACAGCAGCGAGCATGGGAGCAACGCCCAACGCATCAACACGCACGCGAATGCGCTCATGCATGTGCTCTGCAATAATAGTGCCGTCAAGAATGGTTGCCATGGGCATGGGTTGCGTCGGTAATAAGAGAAAACGTGCGAAGCAGATCCTCCGGCTTTGCGGCTCCAACGCGTGCAATGCGTGGATGCGCCCCTGTAAGATCAACGATGGTGGATGGTGCGGAAAAAGGGAGTGCGCCAACATCAACTACGATATCAGGTTTGAGACGAGAAAACGATTCAAGAATGCGTTCTACGTCACGGAATGATTCTTGTCCTGAGATATTTGCGGACATCAGCGTCAGAGGATACCCAAAAGCATGAAGTACCGCGTCTACTACGGGAGCCGCCGCCGCGCAAAGAGCTACGGTGCCCGAGCCGGCCGTTACCACAGCGGGCACGATGTCTCGCGATTCGAGAATCACAGAAACGGGCCCTGGCCACACTGCTTTGAGAAAAGCCGATTGCCGAGTATTCACATATGCAAGCTCCTCTGCCCACCGATGGTCGCGCACTCCCACCGGCACAGGCTTTTGCTCTGGTCGCCCCTTAATGCGAAAAACGTGGCGCACATCTTTTTCATTCAGCGCATTCGCGCACAATGCATAGAGCGTGTCCGCTGGGAGCATTGCCACGCCACCGCGCGAGAGTACCCACACCACGCGCTGGATAATCTCTTCAGAAATAGTGTCCGTAGTACAACGAATAACTTCCATAGGATGAATAAACACAACGAGGGCCCCATGGCCCTCGTGTTCTGCTCGGGCATTACGCCGTCGCTGTTTTCTTCTTTGGCTTCCAGCTTTGTACCTTTTCGCGATCGATAATCTTGTGGTTGACGAGGAGGTTGTTTGCCGTTGCGCTCACAATTGCGCCTTTGGTCAGCCAGTATGCGATACGCTCCTGTTGCGTAGCGAGCTTTTTCGCGTGTGGATCATAGGTGCCCAAAAGCTCCTGGTACTCACCCTGGGGTTTCTTTGTGTGCTCGGTAAGAACGAGGCGGAAATACGCCTGCTTCTTCTTGCCAACACGTTGGAGACGGATCATTAACATTGTGCGAAATATACTAGCACAGACTCAAAAAAAGACAAGTGGGGCCCTTCGGTAATGACCTCTGCCTTTCGGGCACGCGTCGTGCGCCCCAGCGAGGCGCACGCGCTCCCTCTCACCCTCACTGCGCCCATAGGGCGCACCGTGCAGATTCGGGTTCCGAGAGGCCCTACAGCCAGAGGATCATTACCTACACACAGCTTTTCAGCATGAAAAGATATAGAGGCTCCTGAGACCATTCGGAGCCCGAGCGGGCAGGGTGTCTCCGTAAGGAGACGAGCGAGGGCGAGTGAGACCGCACAGTCCCGCTGGGACTGTGGCGGGAGTCGGAAGGGGCCTCTATTCTTTTCATGCCCCTACTTTCCCCACTTTTTCTTTGCCAGGGCATCCTGCGCCGCGGCTTGTTGCGCATCTTGTTTGGACGGCCCCTCCCCAACGCCGGTCTGTTCTCCGCTTAAGAATACTCCTACGCGGAAATGGCGTGCGTGATCAGGCCCCCACTCTTCAAGCACTTCATAGGTAGGCGTCGCGCTCACGCGCTCTTGTGCCTCTTCTTGTAAGACGCTCTTTGGATCACGATATAAACGTTTTTCGATGATGTCAGGAAGCCGGCTAAGTACATGGGTTTTAATAACAGCAGCAGCCGGAGCATATCCTCCATCCAAATACACGGCGCCGATAAGGGCCTCCATAGCATTTGCCAAAATGTACTGCCGGGCGCGGCCAATATCTCTCGCCTCGCCCTTAGAAAGAAGCATGCACTCGTTCAGTGCTAAGTCGCTCGCAATAAGTGCCAACGTGTTTGCGTTCACCAGGGCAGCGCGCCAGTTGGTAAGCTCTCCTTCTGGGTTGGGGTACGTTTGATAGAGGTGCTCCGTCACCACCAGCTCTAAGACGGCGTCGCCCAAAAACTCAAGACGCTCGTTGTGATCGAGTGGCCACGAAGGATTTTCATTCAAATACGAACGGTGAGTAACCGCCTGCTGAAGGAGTTCTTTTTGTGCGAACGTGTGCCCAATAACCTCTTGAAGGCGGGCAAGGAGTGCGTCGTGTTCCATGCGAAGTGTGCGCATGGCAACAGAGAACATGACGATTCACAACTTATGATTGTGCACTGTCATGCGCGCTGTCTGCCTCTGCGGTATCAGCGGAATCTGAAGGTTCTTTACTACCCTCATCACGGTGGGAAGCATCGTCTTTTCCTGGCTCCCCAATTTCACGATAGACCGTTCCCAATACACCATTTACAAATCTTCCCGAAGCCTCACCGCCGAATGATTTTGCTAGCTCGATTGCCTCATTGATTGCTACTTTCGGTGGCACTGCAGAGCGGTCTCCGAAGAGAAGTTCATACAGTCCGAGGCGAAGGATGTTTCGGTCAACAATCGCGATTTGATCGAGTGGCCACGCGGGCGCCGCTTTTTCAATAATCTGATCAACCGCTTCGCGATGCGCTAAAACGCCCTTGATGAGGTCGCGGACGAACTGTGCGTCGTCGAGTCCGGTCCCGAACTCGACGAGATTCTTTTCAATAACGGCATTCAGCTTCTCCTCATTTTTGTCTCGGAAATCCCACTCGTAGAGTGTCTGCAGTGCGATCGATCGAGAGAGGTGTCGTGATGCCATGCTTGAAAACTAGGATGCGGTGCGCTGACGGGCCTTCTCCTGCTTGCGGAGCGCCTTGCCAACAACGTCCACTACCTGACGCCCCTTGTAATACCCACAGTATCTGCAGGTCGTGTGGGGGCGAATCATTTTTTTACAGTGTCCGCACGCGCTCAGCCCCGCTGGCTTTCGTGCCAGGTGACTGCGGCGGCGACCCTGTCGGCCTTTGGCCAAATGGTGTCGTGGTACTGCCATACGTGACGCCCAGAATACCACGGAAAGGTGCGCCCTGCAAGCATCGCCGGTTATCCATTGCAGATGGCCTCCGGTCGGGCCACAATGGGGACGCATGCGATTCACCCATTTACACACCCACTCGCACTACTCTCTCCTCGACGGCCTTTCCAAAGTAGACGCCATCGTTTCGCGTGTAAAAGAGGCTGGAATGGATTCTGTCGCCATTACTGACCACGGTGTTATGTATGGCGCTATCGAATTTTATAAAAAAGCAACGAAAGCCGGCGTGAAGCCAATCATCGGGTGCGAAATGTACATCACGAGCGGATCGCGACACGATAAACGTGCAGGCATCGATGATCAGCGCTACCACCTCATTCTCCTTGCAGAAACAAA
Source organism: Patescibacteria group bacterium (assembly GCA_038061995.1). GTDB lineage: Bacteria > Patescibacteriota > Minisyncoccia > 2-02-FULL-40-12 > GWA2-44-9. Next base: position 57,776 of record JBBTYA010000004.1, read on the forward strand.
CGAGGGCTACCAGAACCTCATGAAGCTCGTAACCGCAGCGCACCTTGAAGGCTTCTACTACAAGCCACGCATTGATAAAGAAATTCTCCGCCAACACAGCAAGGGGCTGATCGGCCTTTCGGCATGCCTCGCCGGAGAAATCTCACGCGCGCTCACGGGCAACGACTACCCCGCTGCGTGCGCCAAAGCTCGTGAATACGAAGATATTTTTGGAAAAGGGAACTTCTTCATTGAGCTCCAACAGCACACCAGTATTCCCGATCAAAATATGGTGACCCCGCAGCTTGTGCGCCTCGCACGAGAGCTGAATATCCCCATGGTCGCCACGCAAGACTCTCACTACACCCACCACCACGACCAAGAGGCGCACGATATTCTCCTCGCGGTGCAGACAGGAAATAAGCTCGACGACAAAGATCGCTTCAGCATGAATCAGGATGACTTTTCTCTCCTCACCGTAGAGGAAATGCGAGAAAAATTCCTCCCCCTCGGCGAAGATGTTGTAGAGGAAGCATTTGAGAACACGGCAAAGATCGCAGATCGCTGTTCACTCACCATTGAAATCGGAAAAACCCAACTCCCCTCATTTCCACTTCCCGAAGGACAGACTGATACGTTCGCCTACCTTTCAGAACTCGTCGCGCAAGGGGTGCGCCGTCGCTTTGGCGAGACAGAACGCCCCGACGTCACTGAGCGCATTACCTATGAAATGGGGGTTATTAAAGAAACGGGCTTTGCTTCCTACTTCCTCATCGTCCAAGACTTCGTGAACTGGGCGAAACGCCAGGGCATTATTGTGGGGCCGGGCCGCGGCTCTGCCGCGGGGAGTCTCGTCGCCTACGTTTTACACATTACCAACATAGACCCCCTCCACTATAACCTCCTCTTTGAGCGCTTCTTAAACCCCGCCCGCATCTCCATGCCTGATATTGACCTTGACTTCGCAGATCACCGACGCGACGAGGTCCTGCACTATGTTTCCGAGAAGTACGGCAAAGATCACGTCGCGCAGATCATTACCTTCGGAACGATGGCTGCACGGGGCAGTATCCGCGACACCGGGCGCGCACTCGGCTTGAGCTACGATTTTTGCGATCGCGTCGCAAAGATGATCCCGTTTAATCCCAATGCTGGGGGCGACAAAACCGGTCAGCTCGCGAAAGCCCTAGAAAATGTTGCGGAACTAAAAGAAGCATACGATAAAGATCCCGATATTAAGCGCCTCATTGATTCTGCCGCAAAGCTTGAGGGCGTCGCCCGCCATGCGTCTACGCATGCATGCGCCGTGGTGATCTCGCCGAAGCCACTTACTGAATACCTTCCCCTCCAACAGGGCACCAACGAAGGCGATGTTATCACGCAGTATGAAATGCACGCCGTCGAAGATCTCGGACTCTTGAAGATGGATTTCCTCGGCCTCGCGAACCTCACCATCATCGAGCACGCGCTCACCATGATTAAAGAACGGCATGGCGTCACTATAGATATAGACGCACTCCCGCTCGATGATGCAAAGGCATTTCGCCTCCTCCAAGAGGCGAAAACCACGGGAGTCTTCCAATTGGAGTCCGCTGGTATGAAGCGATATCTCAAGGAGCTGCGCCCCACCACCGTTGAAGATATTATCGCTATGTGTGCTCTGTACCGCCCGGGCCCGATGGACCTCATCCCCGACTATATTAATCGAAAGCATGGACGAAGTAAGGTGGTATACCTCCACCCAGCCCTGGAGCCCATTCTCAAAAACACCTACGGCATTATGGTGTACCAGGAACAGCTCATGGCCGCCGTACGTGCACTGGCAGGTTTCAGTCTTGCCGAAGCGGATATCATGAGAAAAGCAGTTGGTAAGAAGATTAAATCACTCCTCGACGAGCAGGAGGGCAAGTTTAAAGACGGGTGCGCACGCGTTGGCACTCCGAAAGATGTAGCAGACACATTCTGGGGCCTCGTTGAACCATTCAACCGCTACGCCTTCAATAGAAGTCATGCCGCGTGCTATGCGGTCATCGCGTATCAAACGGCATATCTGAAAGCGAACTTCCCCGCCGAATTCATGGCATCGTTCATGAATAGTGAAACGGGAGATGTGGAGCGCATCGCATTTCTGATCGACGAATGCCGCTCGATGAAAATCGACGTCCTCCCTCCCGACGTCAATCAAAGTGGCGAACGCTTCGCAGTTGTCTCCGATGCGCCACCCGCCATTCGCTTTGGGCTCACCGCTATCAAAAACGTTGGCGAGCATGCCGTGCAAGCGCTCATCACCGAGCGCACAGCGAACGGACCATTCACGAGTATTGCTGATTTCGTTACGCGCATTCCTTCCAAAGATCTCAATAAAAAATCTCTCGAGAGCCTTATTAAATCAGGCGCACTTGATGCATTTGGGGAACGCAGCGCCCTGTTGGCCAGCATGGATAATTTGCTAAGCTACGCACGCGAACACCAGAAGAACGCTTCCAGCGGGCAAACGAGTCTCTTTGGCGAGCACACTGCGACAGCTCTACCGCCGGTGAGTTTAGCAAAAGCAGAGCCAGCAACGACGTGGTCACGTCTCTCATGGGAAAAAGAGCTCCTTGGTCTTTACGTTTCAGAGCATCCACTCGACTCATTTAAAACACAACTCGCACAGGAACGCGTCATTCCTATCAAAAACATCGTGCCACGCGTCACGCACACATTTGCCATCGGGGGCATGGTGACTCGCGTGCAAAAGATTGTTACTAAAACAGGAAAACCGATGGCCTTTCTGGAGCTTGAAGACCTCACCGGAAAAATGGAGGCTGTGGTTTTTCCAACGGTGTTGGCAAAGTTTCAAGACATCTGTACTGAAAACCATATTCTCGTTGCACAAGGAAAGGTGAACGAACGCGACGGACGCGTTTCATTTCTCTGTGATTCATTAAAGTCACTCGCAGAGCTCGGAAAATAAAAAGGCCGGCGACACCCTAAGGTATCTCCGGCCCGGAAAGAACTTGCGAGCGGCTCGACTAGCAACCGCCCGCTGGGGACGCAACGTCCACCGAAGGCCCGGATGCCTTGACCCGTCGAGCCAAGGCATCGATGCCGTGCTTCCCGCGCAGCTTCACCAGCTCGCGACCGATGGTATCCATGGCCGCGACCGCATCGGGTGCGGTGCCACCTTCGACGAGATCGGATGCGAGGTCTCGCAGCTGATCTCGAACGTCCTGAAGCGTCAACTTCATGCCTCCTCCTATCCTAGACCAGCGATGGCAGTGAACCGAGCCGTCGCCTCCGGCACCAAGCGCACGGAGCGCAGATGCACCGCGCACAGCCCGTGCGCCTCCCCGAACACCCTACGCTCCGCGGCAACCGACGCGGAATGCTCCTTCACGTGAAGCAGGCTCATGGCTTCTTCACGTGACGCACCCCGCTCCTGCAAGCCGCGTAGGAACTCCTCTTTCAGTTCGAGGAGTCGCTCCTCGAACGCCTTCACTCCCATCACGCCTCCTTGGTGTAACGACGAGAGTAGCCATTATAATACAGTTTTCTAGATAAGTCAAAACCTTTCATTTGCCTACATTATTCGGTATTCTACAGAAACTATGGCACAGCAATTAGAACAAGTTCGACATTCACTCGCTCACCTATTAGCCGCGGCAGTACAGAAGCACTTCCCCGACGCGAAACGCACGCTTGGCCCCGCGATTGAGAACGGTTTTTACTATGACTTTCTCTTTCCCACACCCATTAGTGATCACGACCTAGAAAAAATCGAGCGCACCATGCGCGAGATTCTCCCGTCGTGGACTTCTTTCGAGCACAAGGTGGTTAGTGAAGATGAGGCGCGTTCGGCATTTGTAGGAAACGAATTCAAACAGGAACTCATTGGCGACATCGTCGCAAAAGGTGAAAAGCTTACTCTCTATACGAGCGGCGGCTTCACCGATCTCTGCCGTGGCGGGCACGTAGAGAATCCAGCACACGATATCCCCGCCGATAGCTTCAAACTTGAGAAACTTGCTGGCGCCTACTGGCGTGGCGATGAAACAAAAGCGCAGCTCACCCGCATCTACGGCCTTGCATTTGAATCAAAAGAAAAACTCGACGCCTATCTCACGATGGTTGAGGAGGCTAAGAAGCGCGACCACAAGATTCTCGGACCCGCGCTTGATCTCTTCACCTTCTCTGATCTCGTTGGCGCTGGCCTTCCCCTTTGGACACCAAAAGGAACCCTCCTACGCAATGTGCTCGACGATTTTGTGTGGTCACTCCGTGCCAAGCGCGGCTACATGAAGGTAGAGATTCCTCACATCACAAAGAAAGACCTCTACGTCACTTCGGGCCACTGGGAGAAATTTAAAGACGATCTTTTCCGCATCACCACACGCGAGAAGCACGAATTCGCCATGAAGCCGATGAACTGCCCACACCACACGCAGATCTATGCACGCAAGCAGTGGAGCTATCGCGAGCTCCCTCAGCGCTATGCAAACACCACCATGTGCTACCGCGATGAGCAGTCGGGCGAGCTCTCGGGCCTCTCCCGCGTCCGCAGCTTCGCGCAAGATGACGCTCACGTTTTTTGCCGCATGTCGCAAGCGCGTGAAGAGTTCTTGAAGGTCTGGGATATTGTTCATGAATTTTACACCCCGTTTGGTTTTGAACTCCGCGTACGCCTCTCGCGCCACGATCCCGCACAGCCAGAGAAATATCTTGGCGATCCGCAGCGCTGGGAAACCGCAGAGAGCATGTTGCAAGACATCATCGCAGAAAAGAAAGTTGATGCGATCGATGGCCTTGGCGAAGCAGCATTCTATGGACCGAAGCTCGACTTCCTCGCACAAGACTCTCTTGGTCGTGAGTGGCAAGTAGCCACCATTCAGCTCGACATGAACATGCCAGAGCGCTTTGACCTCACCTGCGTGAATGAAAAAGCAGAGAAAGAGCGCATCGTGATGATCCACGCCGCGATTATGGGCTCTATTGAGCGCTTTCTCTCCATTGCCATCGAGCACTTTGCAGGAGCATTCCCACTCTGGCTCGCGCCCGTGCAGGTTGCTGTCCTCCCTATTTCAGAAAAACAGCTTGAATACGCACAAAGTGTTTCTACAAAACTTACAGAAGCAGGATTCCGCGTAGAACTGCGGGATGAAAACGAAAGTATTGGAAAAAAGATTCGCGCCGCAGAGATGATGAAGATTCCGTATCTCCTTGTAGTTGGCGCAAAAGAAGCCGAGGCACAGGCCGTTGCAGTACGTCAGCGTGGCGCTGGCGATACAGGTGCAATCTCTCTTGATGCGTTTATCGAGAAAGCAAAAGGAGAAGTAGCGCAGAAATCACAGTAAGAAAAAGGGGCTCGGGTGGAGAGGTTGATGGCGCAAGGCCTAGCAACATCACACGCACGAGCCCCGGGTTGTCGCGCTTGGGTCAAGGATTCTGGCATAATCCTCCCGACTCCCTTACGCCGTCCCCGCTCTAGGCGGGGACCTTTTTACGAAAACAGCACGCTTACGAGGCCTCCCGCCTCGGGCGAGCACTGGCACCCTTGGTAGCCATTGCGCGTATATTATCATATAGTGTACACTCTGTCAAATGCCCCAAGAGAAGCCGCATATCCTCGTCATTGTTGGCCCCACCGCATCAGGGAAATCTGATCTCGCCATTGCGCTTGCTCGCGAACTGTATGGCGAGATCATTTCCGCAGACTCGCGCCAGGTATATCGCAGCATGGATATCGGCACAGGAAAAGTAACCAAGCGTGAACAAAAACTCGCGCGACACTGGCTGCTCGATGTTGCCTCCCCTACGCGCCAATACACAGTGGCACATTTTGTGCGCGATGCTACAAAAGCAATTCGCGACATCACTAAGCGTGGCAAGCTCCCCATCATTTGCGGTGGAACTGCCTTTTGGATCGATGCGCTCGTCTACGGGCAATCTATCCCCGACGTGAAACCAGATCCAAAACTACGCGCCAGGCTTCAAAAACTTTCAGCTTCCCAACTTTTTGCAAAACTGCAGAAGCTTGACCCTGCACGCGCCAACTCCATTGATCGCCATAACCCCGTACGCCTTATTCGCGCACTTGAGATTGTTATGACCACGGGAAAGCCCGTACCCCAGCAAAAGAGCGAGCCACGCTATAACGCGCATTGGATTGGCGTATCTCGAGCACAAGAAGAACTAAAGGCACGTATTGAAAAACGCCTGGACGCGCGACTCCGCCACGGCATGATTGCCGAAATAAAAAAACTACACACCAACGGCGTAAGCTGGAAAAAGCTGGAATCCTTTGGACTTGAGTACCGCTGGATTGCGCGCTTTCTGCAAAAGAAAATCACGCGCACCGAAATGCGCACCGCGCTTCTCCACGACATCATTGCCTACGCCAAGCGCCAGCTCACCTGGTGGCGAAAGAATAAAGAGATACGGTGGGTGAAAAACTAAAACGAGACTACTGGTCTCGTTTTAGTTTTATGAGCGAAGCTAGAATGCTGCAAGCTTTGCCTTCATAAGATCTGGCGCAAATGAACCACCCGTATGGTTGCCGCTTGGCCAAAGAAAATTCATAAGCACTTTTGCCTCCTCATCAGAGAGCCTCGGCGTTGGGCCGAACGCTAATGAGAGTGAATATGCCGTGAGTTCATACCCAGTAAGATCACGCCCGAGCTTCTCCTTCAGTAAAGCTAGGCCACTGCTCCAATGGTTCCAGTGGGATTTTCCATCTTCGTCTTCACCTGCATACCAACCCGGCTCAAAATGGCTATAAAACCCCTCTAATTCATCCAGCGCTGACACGATATCGGGGATCTTCTCTCGAATACTCTCTGCGATACTTTCTTTTGTCTCGTTGTTAATTGGGTTCTCTATACTCATCCCCCCACTCTACCCCCCCCTCCAGATTTTCAAGGTTGGATAATCCACAGGCGCCAACTCACCTGGTGGCGGAGGAATAAAGAGATACGGTGGATTACGCCACCGCGGTAGGAACGTTGCGAAAGAATGGCAATGACGCGCCCACTTTTCTTTCTATTGAAGCGCTTTGAGAATCAGCTCTTGAGCAACTTGTGGGTTTGCTTTCCCTTTTGATGCGGCCATGACTTTACCCACAAGGAATTTGAGAGGCGCCTCTTTCCCGGCACGGTAGTCGGCAACTGCTTTTTCATTTTCTGCGAGCACTTTTTGCACGATCTCCAATAGCGTGCTGGAGTCAGAAACCTGCGCGAGATCTTTTTCACGAATCACATCCTCAGGAGACGTGCGTGATACGAACATGCCAGCGATGAGAGCTTGCGCACCCGACGAAGAAACTTCTCCGTGGAACACGCGAACAATTGCATCAGCAAAATGTTCTGGAGAAATAGGACATTGCGAAATTGCCAACCCAGTGGCATCAAGGTGGCGCGCGAGCTCTGTCATGAGGTAGTTCGAAGCAAGCTTATATAAACGCGGCACATGCTCTACGCTCGGACGGTCTAAGTGCGAAAGCTTTTCAAATGAGCCAAGCTCGCTCGCGACGTGTTCAAAATAGTCACCGAGCGAGCGGTTTATAGTCATCACCTCAATATCGTGCTCAGGAAGAGCATATTCCTTTGCAAAACGAGCGCGGCGCTCTGCGGGGAGCTCTGGGACGCGTATCTGCACATCAGCAAGCCATTCCGGCGTAAGCACGATAGGAGGCAAATCCGGCTCTGGGAAGTAGCGATAATCCGCGGCACCTTCTTTAATGCGCTGTGAAACAGTTAATCCCTGCATCTCGTCCCATCCACGCGTTTCTTGAATCACGCGCTCGCCAGAGCGGAGCACATTCGCTTGGCGCTCCATTTCATAGACCGCCGCGCGTCCAGCGGCGTTAATTGAATTAATATTCTTTACCTCAACCTTTGTTCCGGTGCCCGGCGCGTCGCTTGGAGCCATGGAGATGTTTACCTCAACGCGCATCTGCCCCTTCTCCATGTCGGCATCTGAAACACCCGCGTAGCGCAAGATGAGGCGAAGCTCTTCTGCAAATGCCACAACCTCTTCTGCAGAGGTAAAATCTGGCTTCGTCACCAACTCCATGAGTGGCACGCCAGCACGGTTAAAGTCGAGAAGCGTGTCGCTTCCATCGGCACTGTGATATGAGCGACCCACATCTTCTTCGAGATGGATGCGTTCAATGCGAATTGTCTTTGACTTTCCTTCTGCATCAGAAATAGTGAGTATTCCATCTTTACAGAATGGACGCTGGTATTGGGTAATCTGGTATCCCTTGGGAAGGTCGGGGTAGAAATAGTTCTTGCGCTCAAAAAACGTTTCGGGATCAATCGTGCACCCCAGCGACATACCTGCGAGCACCACCTTGCGGATAGCTTCCTCGTTTGCAACCGGAAGCGTGCCCGGATGCCCCATACAGATGGGACAAATGTTTGTGTTCGGGCGCTTCTCGTCCGGATCGTTCAAAGACGCGCAGAACATCTTCGTGCGCGTCTTGAGCTCGACGTGAATCTCAAGGCCAATAGTAGGCGTATATTCCATACGAATACCCAACGGTAGCATGTTTTTTCGCCCTATAAAAGGGTCCTTGACAATAAAAAGAATTTGCGTCAGCCTCTACCCGAAGGAGGCCTAGGCCAATGTTCAGCACTCACGTAAGCGACATCGTGCTCGTGGTCATCAAGCCAGATCACCCACGCTTCGGGCAGCTTGCCGCGTGCCTCTCGCACGACTGGCGAGAAGACGGGCAACTGCAAGCGAAATTCGCAGACGGAACGATGGAGCTGTTCTACGACGGTGAGGCGGGGGGTGCGCCACGGATTACCGAGGCGTGGCGGTTTAAGCGGGAGGACCAAGACCTCATACTCAAGGTCCTCTTCCGTCTCCATTCCGTCCAAGGGCAGCTTCAGAAGCTCGCGACGACCGTCAACGACCTCACTCTGCCGCACGACATACGCTACATGGCGAAGCTCGAGTTCGACCGGGTGGCGGTCCTGCCGGAGTGGCTCCAGAAGTAGAAGCTCAGGGGCACCAACGCGCGCATCGCGCGCTGGTGCCTTCTCTTTTCATATACTACAACTACCATACGGATACCCAACGGTAGCATGTTTCGTAAGCAAAAAAAAGCGCCCCCAGACTCGAGAGTCTGAGGGCCGTTCTTCCGTCTACGTCGCATATTGCGCAGAGAACTTGTGGTGTACGCGAGCGAGAATCTCGTGGTGGATTTCCTCGACGCTTTTCATTCCGTCATCAACGATGACGGTGCAGTTCGGAGAGCAAGTGATCCACTCCCTGAACCCTTCGTGCACGCGATGGTGGAACGCAAGCTCCTCCTGCTCAAGGCGGTCCAGCTTACCACCGCGCGCAATCGCGCGACGCATGCCTTCTTCAGGATCGATCAGAATGACGATCTGGAGATCAGGCATCAGCCCGCCAGTCGCAAGCTTGATCGCCTGCATTCGCACAGCGCGATCACTCATGCCCCGAGCGATAAGCTGATAGGCAAACGTGGAGCCGACGTAGCGATCGCTCACCACCCAGTCACCACGCCGGAGCGCTGGCTGCACGATCTCGCGAACGTGTTGGGCCCTGTCAGCAAGGAAGAGAAAGAACTCGGCGTCGGGATACAGTATGGTGTCCCGCGGAGCAAGTAACACCTCGCGAACTCCTCGGCCAACCGCGGTCCTCGCACCTGGCTCTTTCGTGAGCACGACGTTACGCCCGTAAAAACCCGGGAGAACCGAGGCGAGGCGACGCGCTTGAGTGGTCTTGCCAGATCCCTCCATCCCTTCGAATGTGATAAACGGCATGCGCGCCTCCCCTGTAAAGAACGACGCCCCTCTGGGCGTCGTTCAGTCTAATTGAGATGTGAGAAGAAGGCAACTCTACTTCACTTCGATACCCATTGAGCGGGCGGTGCCTTCCATGATCTTCATTGCGGCCTCTACATCATTTGCGTTGAGATCCTGCATCTTTTTCTCTGCGATCTCGCGCACTTGAGCTTTCGTGACAGAGCCCACTTTTTTCTTGTTCGGCTCGCCTGAACCCTTTTCGAGACCCGCTGCTACTTGGAGCAGGTATGCTGCTGGCGGAGTTTTAAACTCAAGAGAGAATGAGCGGTCGTCATAGATGGTTACGATCACTGGCGTCACCTCACCTGGGCGATCTTTCGTTGCATCATTAAACTGCAAAACGAATTGCTGTAAGTTGATACCCGTTGGACCGAGTGCCGTACCTACTGGAGGTGCTGGCGTTGCGCGGCCACCGGGGATCTGAAGTTTTGCGACTGCTTTGATATTCTTTGCCATGTATACGTGCTTTGCGCGGGAGAAGCATCACCGCACCAAAGCGATAAGCCAAACGAGTATATACTACAACTTCTTCATCTGCAAGAAGTCAAGCTCCACGGGCGTTTCGCGACCAAAGATCGTGACCAATACTTTGACGCGACCACGCTCTGGATCAACCTCTGCAATTTTACCATCGAAGTCTTTGAAGGGGCCGTCGGTAATCTTTACGCGCTCCCCAACCGCGATGTCTACCTGGTACGAAGGCTCCTTTGCGCCAGAGCGAGCGAGGAGGTCGTTCACTTCCGATGCAGAGAGCGGCGTTGGCACCGTGCCAGCACCGATAAACCCAGTCACGTTTGGCGTGTTGCGCACCACGTACCACGATGCATCATTCACGAGCATCTCCACAAGCACATAGCCTGGGAAGATCTTTTCTTCGATCGTTTCGCGCTTGCCGTTACGAATGCGAATCTTTTTCTCTTTTGGAACAAGAATATTAAAAATCTGATCTTCAAAACCCAGCGTTTCTACGCGCTGCTTTAAACTGCGACAGACGTTATCTTCGTAGCCAGAGTAGGTGTGAATGGCGTACCAGCGACGCTCTTCAATGTTTGCTTGCTTTGCCATAGGTTAAGAAACAATAAGCGTGAGGATGTACGCAAAAAGCGCATCCAAAACACCAAGATAGGCAGCCATAACGACGGTAATCGCGACGACAACACCCGTATAGCGGATGACTTGGGAACGGTTTGGCCAACTTACTTTTGCTAACTCTGTGCGTACTTCTTGTAAAAAGGTAGTCATGTCGTGGTAGAGAAAAACGCCCGGGGGCGCTTACAGACAGTAACGATAGCACGTCTGTAAGCGAACGTCAATTCCCTTTTAAATGTCGATATTTTGTACACTGCGCGCGTGAGACTGAATGAACTTCTTACGGGGCATAACATCAGAACCCATAAGAATATCGAAGGTGTGATTTGCCTTTTCTGCGTCGGCAACGTTCACCTGGTAGAGTAACCGGCGCTCGGGGTCCATGGTCGTCTCCCACAGCTGTTCTGCGTTCATCTCTCCCAAACCCTTATAGCGCTGGATGGAAACACCAGCGATTTTATGTTCTCCCGTCGCTTCTTCTTCCGCGGGGGCAGCACCATCAAGAGCCTCAACCTCCCAGCCATCGCCTGCAGCAGCCTTCTTCTTTTTCGCTTTTTCTTTCTCTGCCACCATGGCGCTCATTTCTTTGAGAATGCCGTCGCGCTCTTTATCAGAATACACATAGCGCACCATACTCCCCTTGGCGATGCGGTACAGCGGCGGTTGCGCAATATAGATATGCCCCGCCTCAATGAGTTGCGGGAAGTAACGGTAGAATAGCGTGAGAAGGAGCGTGCGAATGTGCGCGCCGTCGACGTCGGCATCAGTCATGATCACTATCTTGTGGTAGCGAAGCCTCGCGATATCAAACTCTTCAGCGATTGCCGTACCCAGTGCGATAATAAGTGCGCGCACCTCTTGAGAAGCAAGCATTTTATCCAAACGAGCGCGCTCCACATTCAAGATCTTCCCACGCAACGGCAAGATAGCTTGCGTCTTTCGATCACGCCCCATCTTTGAGCTTCCACCTGCGCTATCACCTTCCACAATGAATAGTTCGGATTCTGAAGCGTCGCGACTAGAACAGTCGGCCAGCTTACCTGGAAGCGTCATGCCCTCCAGCGCGCCCTTGCGCAGCACCGTTTCACGTGCAGCCTTTGCGGCCAAGCGAGCCTTCGATGCCAAGATAACTTTTTCAAGAATACCGCGAGCATCGATAGGGTTGCGCTCAAGCCAATCAGCAAGCTCAACGTTTGTTGCAGACTCCACCGCAGTGCGCGCTTCTGTGTTGCCCAGCTTCGCCTTTGTCTGCCCCTCAAACTGGAGTTCTTTTGACTGAATTTTTACTGAGATAACAGCAGTGAGACCTTCGCGCACATCTTCACCTGAAAGGTTGTCATCTTTTTCTTTAAGGAAACCGTTCTTACGCGCGTAGTCGTTCAGCGTACGCGTGAGTGCCGTCTTAAAGCCCGTGAGGTGTGCGCCGCCCTCTGTGGTATGGATGTTGTTTGCAAAGCTGATGTCGCGCGCTTGGAGGTCATCAACATATTGGAGCGCAACTTCCACATAGACATTTTCTTCCTGTTTTGCGGCATAGAAAATATTCTTGTGCTTTGCGTCCATGTCGCGGTTTAAGAAGCCTACATAAGAAACGATACCGCCTTCAAAATAAAACGAGTATGGAAGTACTTGCGGTTCTTTTTCCCCCTCTACCTTCAGTGGCTTGCGCGCATCAATAACGGTGATCTTCACGCCGCGGGAAAGATACGCCTGCTGGCGCAAGTGCGATAGAATTTTTTCTACATCAAAAGCAATCTCTTTAAAGATTTCTGGGTCTGGATCAAAGGTAATCGTTACGCCCGTTCCCTCGGCACTCCCCACGCGACGCACCGCTTTCTTTGGCTTGCCACGCTCGTACTCCTGCTCATAGAGCCCCCCATCACGACGTACCTCTGCTTTTAAGTAGCTCGAGAGCGCATTCACTACTGAGACACCCACACCATGCAAACCACCAGCAACTTTATATGCACCACTGTCGAACTTACCGCCAGCGTGGAGAGTGGTGAGCACTGTTTCAAGCGCGGAGACTCCTGTCTGCTTGTGCTTCTCGACAGGGATACCGCGGCCGTTGTCTGCAACACTCACGCGGCCATTGGGCAACAGAGAAACAGTAATGTCGGTGGCGTGGCCCGCCATCGCTTCATCTAGAGAGTTATCAAAAACCTCCCACACGAGGTGGTGGAGACCATCAGGCCCCGTGGACCCAATATACATGCCAGGACGCTTGCGAACTGGCTCTAAGCCCTCCAGAACATAGATATCCTGGGCGGTATATGAGGAAGTGTTTTTACCAGCCATGTGTGTTCTATTCTACGCCAATAACAAGCGATATTCAACCCTTGCCAGTGCCCAAAAACTACCGCATATCTGCCTTAAAAAGGCTCGCCGTTTCAGCGTAGATTTTTGCCTGAATGGGGTCAATTTCCTCCGTGGTAAGCGTGCGCTCATTACTACGATACACAATGCGGTAGGTGTAGCTCCGACGATCGGCGCCAAACTTCTCTGCGTTCTCGTAGGTGTCGAGGAGTTTCACTTCTTCAACGAGATCACCACCGAGATCACGAATAACGTCAAAATAATTATTAGGAATAAAATCATTCTGTACCACAAATGAGATGTCGCGAGTAATCGGTGGGAATTTACTCACAGGCACAAAGGTGTGGCCAAGCTGTAACTGTGACTTCACGCGCGGATCCGTAGACCACAAGAGTCGGATGTCGGGAAGCGCCATACTAATAATCGCAAGACGCTCCAAGCCAAACCCGAACGCCCATCCCGTGTACACGTTTGGGTCAACATCGAGCTTCTCTAAGACGCTTGGGTGCACAATGCCTCCGCCAAGTACCTCGATCCAGCGATCGCCGACTTTTACTTCCATCTCTAAGCTTGGATGTGTGTACGGGAACGTATCTTCATTGAAACGATATTCGATCTCGCCACCGTAGAGTCCCTTGGCCACTTCAACGAGCGCTTCTTCCAAATCTGCGCGAGAGAGATCTTTCTGCGCCTTGGGTACCATGTACAGTCCGTCCATCTGATGGAAGATGTTCATGTGATTGCGATCGATTTCGTCCTTGCGATACACCTTCCCGTGCGAGAACACGCCGAACGCTTCGTTCTTGGCGATACGTTCACGCACTACGTCAGACGCAAAATAGTAGTACCACATCACTGTAGTGTGCGTGCGCAGAATATGGGTATCCGTTACGTAGTAGGTGTCCGAGCGACTCCGTGCGGGATGATTTTCGGGAAAGTTAAAGAGGTCAAAACTAATATCCGCACGTACAACTTCTGGGACTTCAATGCGGTCAAAGCCTTGAAAGTAGGGGCGTGCCACGATGCGGTTCACTAGCTCTGCGATAGGGCTTTCAGGCGTACGCGAAAGATCCGGCATGCCTAAGTAGCGCTTGAGACGCTCCCCGTCCGCGTCGCTTCGTGTTTGTAAATCGGTACGTAGCTTCTGTTCCTCGGAACGATCTATCTGAATGTCTACGCCTTGGGTGCGAGTGATAAGTAATGACATACGTGTAATATGTGCGAGTGTAGCACAGCACAAAACGCTCTGCATCTTGACCTCAACTAGAAAAATTGGTATTCCTATCCCTTAGAGGAGGCCGCATGCATACCGAGATCAGAGAAGGCGTTCGTCTCTTGGTGATCAACCCGAACATGCCCATGTTCGGCGAGGTGTTCGTTGTGCGGGTACTGCCACTCGATGGCCCAGAAGTCGCTCTGTGCGTTCGAGAAGGTGCCGGAAGCAACGCCCCGAAGCTACAGTTCTTGTTGCCCAACAGCGGGCACTGGCACATGGATGACGTCATGATCGTTTCCGCACACCAGCTGCCGCCTGACGACCGAGCCACTCAAGCGCTCAAGGACGTACGGGCTACATTCGTTCCGTGGTGGGAGACGATCCGCGCATACGACCGGTCGCCCGAGACCCTGCAGTCGCGCAAAGCGTACCAGGAACGCATCTTGCAGCAGGTGTGGAGCTGGTCAGAAAAGAGCGCCTCATGAGCGCCCCACAACAGTTTGGGATCATCACTGATCCCGACAACGAGTTCTTCGGGCAGCCCTGCATGATCACCAGGGTTACGCCTGCGGGCTGGTGTACGGTGCGAGTCGGAAACCATGAGATGCGCCTGCAGGAGCACACCTGTATCGACGCTCCCGAGGTGCCTCAGGTGATGCGGGTCGCCTCGCCGGAGAATCGCGCCCTGCCGCTGGAACGGGTGCTCAGCAGCATGCGCGGACCGCTCACTCACTTCGCGGCACGCATTCGGCGCAGCAGTGATCCCATCGCCGAACGCCAGACAGCGCGCGGCGAGTTCATGAAGATGCTCTTTTCCGCAACTAAGAGTACGTAGCCGAGACGGCAGAAGAAGTCCAGCCCCGCAACGCATCGCGGGGCTTTTTCTTTGTTCGAAACTAGCTATAAAAACAAACATGGCCCGTTGAGAGCCATGTTTGTAATCTGCGCGGGCGGCCGGATTCGAACCGGTGACCTCTTCCGTGACAGGGAAGCGCTCTAACCAGCTGAGCTACGCCCGCAATCCTGTAGCCTATATAGGGTACTTGGTTTTAAAACAAAATTCAACTTCCCTCAAAAGAAAAGGCCAGCGCCCACCTACACCCCCCCCGCCCTACGAACGCGGGAGAATGCAGATGAAACGCTGGCGGAAACGACCTCGACGCTCACCTTTCGAGCTCTGGATGCCATAGAAAGTAATCGATCTCTCGTTCACCATCCATGGTTATTGAGTGCTCACGTGGCACGCCTTCGGCGCTCATGTTACTCACGGCTCGATCTTCGCCGACCACGAAACCAATGTGGCTGTGACGAGATCCATCTTGGTAGGGACGCTCCTTCCACACAATCACGCTTCCTACGCGTGGAGTGTCGCTGCGCTCCCACCCAGAAGCTTGAAGATCGCGAACTGTGCCGGAAACGGTTGCGTGCCGGTCTTTCACCAGCCCCCACAAAAGGAGGACCGATGACACGAAAGTTGCACACGCGAGATTGCCATCATCGGCGATGTCTCGCGTTTCTCCATCAACCTCAGCGAAAAGGTTCCGGAACATGTGATTCTCCCCACGGGCCGCGTTGCGGATCATGGCGAGGTAACTTTGGGTACGCAGAAGCTTTACACTCATAGCACGCATGGTAGCAGACTTTCCCCTTCTCGCACAAGAAAACGAAAGGCCCCCGAATTGTTGGGGGCCTGTGGCCGCACGCTCGTCTATCGAACGCGCGGGAGTGAGCACGCAAGCTTCACGCGGGAGAACCGCGCAGCGTGCGTCTGCGAATCCTGTGCAAGAGCTGTGTCGGGCCAGCGGTTTCCCGGCTCACGGAACTGCATGAGCCATAGGGCGCGCTGTTCTGCGGGAGTAAGTTCTTTGTACTCCCAGCTGACACCCGTGCGTGACATGAGCCCCTCTGCGTTGTGCAAGTGAGCTAAGCCGAGCACGTGCACCAACTCGTGGACCAGCGTGTGTGCATCGAAGTATTCTGGTCGAATCTCGATGAACCCCTCCGTGATGGCGTTGCCATCCATCACGGCCCACGCCCACCCCGCAACGGTGTCAGGGATGTTGGTCGTGATGTAGATGTAGGCTCGCGCCGCGCCTTCGGGCATGTGCTGTTCGGGGTGACGCTCCACCAACTTGATCCACGGAACGAACCGCTGGAGATATGCGATTGCTCGCGTGAGCGCCCGTGGGTCACGCACAGCATCCGTTGGGTCCATGACGGTGATCACCATCACGTCCGCCGTGGGGCGCGTGAACGGCTTCTCCGCTTCATTCCCAGCAGTGCGATAGAACAGCTCGTAGAGTGTCATGAGCTCGTTCTCGTCGCCCGTCGGAACGAGCTTCACAGTTGCACCATCCGTCGGCGCGACTGCCGTGCGCGGAAGAAATCCCACCGCATCCGCGATGAAGAGACTCTCCGCGGGAACCGCCACTTGTGCACCGGCACCGATCACCACATCGTGCGCATCGCGCACGTACGCCGTCACACTGCCGCCCCCTCCCAAGGCAGCCGCATCACGGAACTTGAGGGTTGCATCCTCTGCGAACGCAGAAGACGTAACGAGAACCGCGACCACGATCAAGCGCATTTCCCTGCCTCCGTGCTACATATTATGCATTAAAAACAAAGAATTGCAAGAAGCTCAAGATTCTTTTGTAAGTCCCATTTTGATACGACGCTTTTCCAGGTTCTTCGGATCCTTCACGGGAAGCATCTTAAGTGTTCCGTCTGGTAGGCGCTGGCGCTGTGTCCCATAGAATTGTAGCTCTCCCCGATTGATAAGAACGCGGTCTGTAAGGTGCGCTTTTTCGTTTGGTTCAAAATCACAATGCTTGAGACACTGCTCTTGGAGCTTGGCATCGTGCATGATGTGCTGCACAAGTAAAAAGAATGCCTTCATCGCCTCTGCGCCAACCATCTTCTGTGTTGGATACCCGTATTCTTTGATAATCTGGCGCACGTTCTGGTAGTGAAGCGTGTCTATGGCGTAGATAAGATAGTTCGTCAGCTCCTTCCCGGGTTTTGATTGAAGACGCAAATCCTGCTCAACCGCTGCCATTTCTAATATATAACGTGTGAGCGATTGTTTTTGTTGTACGGTAAGTTTTTTAGGCATGTATGTGAGCCTAAGGATACGCTCCATTTCACAAAAGAAAAGCCGGGCACAACGGGCCCGGCTGGGTGACTTCTGGGACAACTAGTCTTCCTCGATGGGCTCGATCTCCTTTCCAGCTTTCCAGACCAGTAGTCCGAAATCTTCATCGGGCATTTTCGCCATTTCTCCCTGGGGGTTGCCGAAATACTCGATGTAAAGCCGCAACCACGCGGGCGAGATCGTTAAGTATCTGTCTCCCCACGTCGAGGCGGGTTTCGCCGCATCAAACATTTTCTTTCCGAGGATTGCTTTCGTATCAGATGATGCCGCGAGCACTTCCTCGAACTTCTCCCACAATGCTTTGTATTCTAATTGCTTCATAGTGCCTCCCTTAGATTGTTATCTTGCCAAAATTCCCAACAAATTGCCAATAACGTCAGCAACCTGCTGTTGCGTCGCTTCTTTATGAGCTGCATCCGCTGCGCGAATACCGCTCCGGAAACCCTCTTTATGCTCTTCTGAAAGAGGAGTTGATGTTCTCTCGGTCGCACGGACGCCCGCTTCTATAATCTCATCAGCCTGCAGCTCTTCTAGGCTATCGAGCTGTTCGCTTTGTGTTTTTGCCGCATCTAGTTTTTGCATAGCATCGAGAGTGCGCTGACGTACTGCAAGGGCTCTTTGTTTCTTTTCAGATTCAAAATCAGTCACCAAAGCGTCAAACTGAGTCATACTTGCCGCAATAGCATCATTCACTGCCCCTGGGCTCGATTTTACATCTTCAAGAGTTCGCGCGATCAGCTTTCCGATCTCATCTCCCCTCACATTGACAAACGAGAGCATGTCTAACCCCTTTCCAGCAACACCCACCACTCGCTTTCCGCGCTCTGAAGTAACCTCTTTTTCTACCTTACTAGCAAATTTGTTAAATGTTTCGAAGAATGACATGGAAATATACTGCAAAGTATATGCGCCCCTTCTGGCCGCGCAATATTGCATTTTTTAGAACTTGTGCTTTAATAGTCTCAGTTCCTTCTTTTGGGTAGGGTTTGACCGAATCTACATCCACTCTGGACGTAGGGCTCAGAAGAGATCGTGAGGAGATACGGAAATGCTGCGCAAGAGCCGCAGGAGCAACGACACCGCCACCGACCAGGGCAACGGTGCCAACGGCAACAACGGCGACGTGGTCTGCACCTCGGACGCCCAGGATTAGCAACGTGCCCGCCTTCGAAGAGTCTCCAGAGCACGCGCCGACGGATTGCGATCCGCCGACATCCGTGACATCGGACGACTAGCGGAGCTAACCAGATGCACATCGACATCCACAATCTCGCCGATCCGGGGCATCATCTTCCCGACATCACGTCCGAACTCCCCACCGACTTCAAGCCCACGCTCTGCGACATCCGTCCCCAGTAGGGGCCAGTCCTCCCGCCCGCGGTATGCACTACATGCATAGCGCGGGCTTTTATTTTTTGATAAACACCCTTCCCTCTCCACTTAGAAACTTTTGGTAGGTGCGCATGAGCATCTCGGTATCCATTTGTTCTGCGATAGCTAAAAGTTCAGAAAATGCAGGCGGCTCGTCAAAGAATTTCATGAGTTTCTGCATCTTTGTGAGAGTGCCAGGATGTTCCGCGAGAGCACGGCTCGTAAGCCCCTTAAACTGTGATGCGAGCCATGCCACATCTTCGTGTGGTATTTGTACAGCGAGTTCTTTGATAACGTTTTGTGCAGCGCTAGCGGCCTCTTCTGGATGTTGTGATGGACCATCTATAAAGAAACAGAAGGCGTTTCCGAATATCTCATGATATGCATTAATTTCATATGCAAGCCCACGCTTCGTTCTAAGCTCGTTATGCAACAAAGAAGAATAACCGACGTTAAGGCGGTGGCGTAAAAATTCAAGCGCAACAAATTCTTCACGCGAGGGCTTCTCTAAAGATGGATACGCCACCATCCAAAACGGCATTTGCCCATTCACAGAAATAGATGAGCCGCTGCCTGAGACTGTGATAGGTGGCAACTTTGGAAGAGCGAAGGCTCCTGATGCTGGCCATACTTTAAATGTGTCTTCGACTTGCGCCCGCGCTTCATCCGCTGAAATGCCGCCAACAATGAGTAGGGTTGCGTTTTGTGGGACGATCATGCACCGCCAATATGCAATAAGGTCTTCACGAGACGCCCTTCCTATGGCCTCTAAGTTGCCGAGAGAATTGAGCACGGAAGGGTGTCGAGAAAACAACACTGCTACAGCTGCATCATAAAACATCCTGTAGGTGTTTGCTTGAGATCTCGCAAATTCCTCGCCAATAACTTTTTTCTCATTTTCAAGCACCGCTGGATCTATCAGTGAATCAGTGACGTCGTCTCGCACAATATTTAGTATAAGAGGAAGGTCATCTCGAGCTCCCTGCATAACAAAGGTAAGGTGAGTAGCTCCTGTATTTGCAGTAACAAGCGCCCCAATGCGGTCTATCTCCTTTCCAATTGCCATACTTGAGGGACGGGCCTTCGTGCCTTTTAGAAGCATGTGCTCAAGCAGGTGCGCATATCCCTGCTGGTCCTCTTGCTCATAGGCGCACCCTGCCCGAAATACGAGATTCATTGTTACCACTGGCGCATCTGGTTGCTCTAACACACCAAGCCGCATGCCGTTTGTGAGAGTTGTCCAAGAAAAATCACGAGTCATTACCCTAGAGCATACACGAAGATTAGTGAAAAAGAAAAGCGCCGAAGGGGTGAACCTTCGGCGCAGTGGCAAGAACGGGGCGGTATCACATCGCCCCGCGATCACCAGAAAGAACGAGAGAGAGAGTAGGAACGGGTCAGTGAGACAATGGGCAGTCGATCTCGACGACGGAGTGCGTCGTCGAGAGTGCGGCTGTGACGTCTCGGTCATTGTCCGGGGCACTGGTCCCCGGCCGACGACGGAACATCATGCGAAGGATGTAGCGCTCGGACGCACTGAGGGTTTGGCGCGTGATAACCCTGTCCCCCCTCATGATGTCATCAGGGCTCACGGAATGCCCGAGGCCGAGTCCGTGTCCGATCTCGTGGCACGGCACGTTCAGAGAGAAAATGACAGTGCCCACGAATCGGATTCTGGAAGCAGAGACGATGTTCCCAGAAAAAGTATTCCCAGTACTCCCAGAAGCAACCCCGGCAAGAGCTGGATCAATGAGAAGAGCGAACTGCACGCCCGCCCCACCAACCGAAACGCTCGCCCTCTGGGTCGCAGTCGTCATCTCACCAGCGCACGCGTTGATGACATTCATCGCCTGCGCGTCTGCAGAGATTTCCGCAGACGGAGCGAGTCCGACGTTGCCAGCCGCTGGACGCGACAGGCGACGACCAGGGACCCACTCATTGTACACGAGAGCATCGATGTACTCCCCAGACACCACGGTGGTGTTCCAGAGGTACACGTTCCACGGGTTCTCTCCGCGGTACACCGTGTTGTAATCACGATGGCCGGGGGCGGAGACATCCACCGCATCGCCCGAACGGAGCGACACGGAGACCTCGCCACTGGCGCTCGTCGTCACGCGACCCGCAGGGGTCGCGATGGACGCGCCACCGGAGATCGGCATGTCATCCCAGCCGCTGAAAACGCGGACGGAAACGGTTTGCGCCGAAGGCGTCGGCGTTGCCGTCGGCTCCGTGGTGGGGCTCGACGGGCTCTTCCCTCCACACGCGGCAAGCGTGAGGGAGAGGATGAGAACGAACAGCGCGTTGATGCGCATGGGATTCCCTCCTTACCGCCGTGAGGCGGAATTGAGAAAAAACCCTTCTCTCGGATGTAGTTCTTGTTGTTAGGGTACTATGTATATTATAACACAAAAAAGAGCGTTTTAGCAAGATGCCTCTTTTGCATGAAAAAGCCCCATTTCTGGGGCATTTTCATGCTGACACACTACCGTGGTAGTACTTCCTTCCACTTAGGAAGCGGGAGCGTCTCTACGGTGATATTCTGGCTTGCAGGCGTTGCGGGACAGGTGTACCCCTCGCCATCTGCCACTTGCATGGTTGCGGTATAGGTTCCCTCTGCAGAGTACGCATGCGTGGTGGTGCCCAAGTTCGCACCGGGGCCAGCGCTTGCACCGTCACCGAATGTCCATTCCCACGAAGCACACGCTTGCGGGTTGCCGCCGCCGTTGTAGCACACCGCTTGTGAAGTAAACGTTACGCTCTGGTTAATGCGCGGACTTTGGGGCGTTGCAGTAAAGGTTGCGCTGGAAGGATACTGGTGCTGAGGCGAAGACCATGACTGTTGGTTTACTGCACATCCAGGGCCAGTACAGAGCGACATGTTCGCATAGCTTGAGACGAGGCCACCCGCATCCCACGTACGCACACGAGCGTAGTATGTTCTGTTAAACGTGAGATCGCCTTGCGGAATACTGTATGATGTTGCCGAAGAAGACACTTGGCCAGAGTCATGGTTCACACTCGTGAAGCCGACACCGTCATCTATCTGCACTTGGTAGGCACTCTGTGTATCGCTTGAATCATTAAATGTCCACGAGACAATCCCTCCGGGACCAAGGGCGCAGTAATCCGGCTCAGTGAGGCGCACGCTAGAAACGGTTGGCGCGCTGTTTGCAGCCACCGTCACCGTAACGCTATCTGCAACACCGTTACAAGTGAGCGTATAGGTGCGCGTACTGGTAAGAGCGCCCGTAGACTCACTCCCACTGGTTGGCTTGCTTCCCGACCACGCGCCCGATGCCGTACAGGAAGAAGCGTCACTCGTACTCCACGAAAGCGTGGCGCTAGCACCATTTTGGATACTACACGAGTTTGCGCTATTACAGAGAATGTCTACCGTTGGTACGGGAGCGTAGGTGAGCGTCCAAGACAATGTTTCGGTAACGCTTGCATCATTGCTGCGCGTTTGCGTTGCACTTGGTGAAACGCTTTGGAGCGTGTACCCGTTGCCATCTCCAGCAGACAGTGTGTAGTCACCCTGCCCCGCAAGCGCGCCACCGCCCGATGCATATGACCCCGTTCCCGAAAGTGGGCATTCGCTGTTTTTGTTCGTATCCGGGCACGATACACTCCACGAACCACCGTTGATAGGGTTGCCGGCCGTATCTTGTACGCTCACTACAATGTTTACCCATTTGGTTGTTGGAGCGTTGTATTCATCAGGATCAGCCGCATTGTCACATCCGGGATCGGCTAAATCTGTTAAACCGTCGTCGTCATTATCAAGAGTATCACCACATTGTTCCGGTGGCGCTTGAACTTCTACCCCCTGCACCGTTACCGAAAGATATTCGTATTCTTGTATATCACTCCAACATTCCGTGATGAACGTGTTATCGCCGGAGTTTAGCGGGATATTATTTTCTCTAAACGTAATGTTGGTTGCTCTATCAAGCCGATCTACCGACCCGCCCGGCCACGAGCCCGTGAGATAGACAAACCAGTCACCCCCGCCACTACCAGCCCCGGTAACTAGATTTGCTTTAGAATCATTTGAGTGAGGTGACACATTCTGCACACAATTCATAGGACAGAGGTTTGTGGGATCGTAAAACTGACACACCACATAGAGCACCGCGGACGCGGTAAGCGGCACACTGATTGCGATAACCGCGGATATAATAAAAAAACGAAGTGCGTTCATAGGTTTAGCGTTGGATAAAAATAATATAGGCGCTGGATTGGGATTCTATACCCGTCACGGTAACATCGATGGATTGCGCCATACGTGTCGCGCGGATAGTATGCGCGCCGTTGCGCTCTTCGTCGCTGGTGATGTTCCACTCTGAATTTTTCAGGAACATACGATACGCCGCGGCAAGACGCTCTGGTTCGTCTTTTGTTGTTGTGCGGACCCACAGCGGCTTGTAGTTGTCTGGGTATACTGGATCTACCAACGCGCCACCACCCGTTACCTCTGGCATGGTGCCGAGCACGACATACGGAGGCATGCCGTTGGGCATGTTGCTCTTTGAAGCGGCGGAGATCTCTGGCAGTTTTATAGAAAAAGAATACGTCCCCGGCTTCATGTCACCACCCGAGCGGGTCGTGAAATACGCGACGACGATCACCGCAAGAAGTACTCCTGCACCACTCAATAACGTACGACGTGATTGCATGTCCATGTGCCTCTATTGTATCACTCTTGGCGCGCGCATTGCTGTTTCTGTGTGGATAAAGAAAGGCCCCCAATAGGGCTTATTGACCTATCCAGTGTTTGTTGTATAATTGATTTCCTAAGGAGGTAGACATGCGGGTGAGGGCGTTCTTTCCCTGGCAGAAGAAGGATGACGTGGTGCACACGGTCGCCCGGACGCTGGCACTGCGCCACTGGCGCCTCATGAGGCGCCACGTTTCCGGGCGTAAGTGGAAGCTCGTCGCCATCGAGGCGACGAGTCTGCGCGACGCCGTCATCGTTGCACTCAAGTCGTAAGGCCGCTGACAAAATCGGTGGCCCATGGTTCCGCTTCTTGACGCTTGCCGCTCTCTGCGACAAGCGTCT
>JBBTYA010000005.1:0-20629 GCA_038061995.1 Patescibacteria group bacterium
ATTTTTTCAAAAAAGAAAGCCGAAGCCCGCGCGGATTCCTCCCCAGACCCCTCCTCCGCGCGGGCGAGACCGCATTCCGCACCCCGCCACCATTCCCCCAGACAAAAGAGGCGGGGTGCGGTCAGAGCTTCTTCTGGAAAAAGGTTCGCGCAAAGGATACAATTTCACCGCCAAAGCACACTATGAAACTAAACATTATATATCCCATTCTCCTGATTCCATTCGGCATCTTTCTTTTTGTCTACGGTGGCGCTGATGATAGCCCAGGCGCACAGCTCCTCGGCTTACTTATGGCTCTTGGTGGCGTTGTTACGCTATGGCGAAGAAAGTGATCGCTACAGCAAAAGTACATAGCATACCTACCGATGTGCGGGAGGCGCTTTTGCATTCTCCAGCTATGCATACTACATGGGAGGACATTACACCACTTGCTCGCAATGAGTGGATCTGTTGGATTATTTCCGCAAAGCAACTAGAGACGCGGAATAGGCGACTGAGAATAGCGCGTGAGAATCTTTCCGCGGGGAAACGTCGCCCTTGTTGCTGGGCGGGGTGTAACCACCGCTAATGTGGGTGTGCGGCGTAAGTTTACACTTCTCGTGCGATGACAAACGCAGAAACGGTGCTAGCTCCTGCGGCGCGTAGAGCTGTGGCGCAAGCATCAAGTGTGGCGCCCGTTGTACATACATCGTCAACGAGAAGGACATCTTTTCCTTTCACGAGCGATGGATTGGTGCAGGAGAAAAGATTTTGTACCGAAAGAAATCGCTCGGTACGTGAGTGGCGCACTTGTGCTTCGCTGTGATGGTTGCGCACAAGCGCGATGGGTTCGAATGTTTGTTGCGTAGCGTTCGCAATGGTGTGTGCGATGTGCTCTGCTTGGTTAAAGCCACGCCAGTTGAGTCGTCGAGTATGAAGGGGTACAGGGACGATGAGGGGATTGTGTTCAAAAGGGTTGTGCGCGCGCGAGATGCGCTTGAGCGCGCGGAGTGCGAGGCGTCCGAGTGGTTGGTGCAGATCTTCGATACATCCATATTTATAGGCGTGCAATGCGGCGCGTACCGTAGGGTGCTGAA
The DNA here is from genome assembly GCA_038061995.1 of Patescibacteria group bacterium. Lineage (GTDB taxonomy): Bacteria > Patescibacteriota > Minisyncoccia > 2-02-FULL-40-12 > GWA2-44-9. The sequence goes on from JBBTYA010000005.1 coordinate 1,077, forward strand.
AGTGCGTAGCGGCATAGAGTGCGTGAATGTTCCACGCCGGTGCGCACGTGGGGCATGCGGTGCCGCGCGGCGTTGTGTGCGCACACCCGATGCATTGACCAGAGGAGTGTACGGGAATGCGACCAGCGCAGGCGCGACAGAGGTAGCGATCGCGAGGATCGCTAGGGAGCGTATCACACGCGACGCATCGCGGTGGGAATACGGCATCAGAAACGGTGGTGCACAGCCTGGCGATGAATGACATGGTATACTGATGGTGACGTTACCATGATTTTTAAACTTTTTCAGTCGAAAGGGAAGTTGGGTGTGGATATCGGCACACACGCCATTAAAATCGTTGAGCTTGGGAAAGAGAGCGGGCGCTTCTCGCTTTTGAACTACGGCATTTTTGCGTTCCCAGAAACGGGCACGGGCACCACGCCAGAGGAGCGTGATGCGTTTCTCACACAAGGCATCAAACAGCTCATCGAGCAGTGTAAATTTTCAAGCGTTGATGCCGTTGCGGCCCTCCCGCCATTCTCTTTGTTTACGACGGTGATTGAGATGCCGTATCTGTCTGAGGACGACCTTGCAAAGGCAATTCCTTTTGAGGCTCGTAAGTATGTACCCATTCCACTTAGTGAGGTGGTGTTGGACTGGTCAATCATTGGCGTGAACGAAGCGGCACCTGGCTCCACGACGCCACCAACGGTAGAAATTTTTATTGCCGCGGTGCCGCGCGAAGAGACTGCTCGCTATCAGGCGATCATGCAGGCTGCTGGTTTAAACCTCGTTGCACTTGAACTGCAAAACACAGGACTCATCCGTGGGCTACTCGGAAATGACCTTAGTCCAACGGCGGTTGTCGATATTGGGGGACGAGGCACTACTATTATTGTGGTGAACAAGGGGTATGAGCGGGTGAACCGTTCCTATGAGGTGGGCAGTTTTGAGATTACCAAATCTATTGCGCACGCGCTTAACATCAGCGCAGGAAAAGCCGAAGATTTAAAAATGCAGTACGGCATGCGCGAAGGGGATGACAATGTTGTTCGTGATTCTATTATTTCCCTCGTTGACCTTATTGTCTTTGAAACGAGTAAAACAATCGCAGGCTATGAGGAGTCAAAAAATACAAAGATTGGACGCGTTGTGCTTACGGGTGGCCTAGTGAATATGCCAAGCTTCGTTGAGTATTTTACGAAACGTCTTGCGCGTGACGTGATCGTGGGGAATGCCTTCTCTCGCGTTGTGTTTCCGCAGCAACTCGCCCCCGTTATTCAGGAGCTCTCAAATACGCTCGCGGTAGCCACAGGTTTAGCGATGCGTGAAGAAAGCTAATGGTATACTAGCCATAGGGAGCATACCGCTCTCTCTTTCCTATGCCAGGCCGCGGCGGCATTCAACTTCTACCCACACTTCCCGGCACTAAAAAAATCGACGTTGTAACGCCGGGTGAGTATACCGTGCTCGTTATCGGGGTCCTCGTGTTCGCACTGGGTGTTGGATTTTCTCTCTTTGTATGGTTCCAGGTGCAGGCAAAAGAGGCGAAGGTTACCGCACTCAATGTAGAAATTGAGCAGATTGAAAAATCGCGCATTGTGAAAGACGAGCAGACGATTATTGCGTTTCGTAAACAACTTGCTCCTGTGGGAAGCATCCTTGATAACCACATGTTTGTTACCCAAGGCCTCACGGCGCTTGAGAATCTCATTCACGAAAAAGTGCAGGTGAAGAACTTGTCGATACAGGCACAGCAGGGTGCGGTATCAGTGAAGGGCTTTGCCCCAGACTACACCACTATCGCTCAACAACTCGCAACATTTTTGCGGAAGAATAAAAACGTTACCTCGGCGGTGCTTGGTGGTATGCAGACGAATAACGCGGGCGGGCTTGATTTCGATGTTTCGCTTTCAGTAGGTGTTGATGCGTTCTTCCGAAGGCAGCCGTCTCCAACGCCTCGACCAAGCCCCTCGGGGAAGCCGTCTCCAGCGACATCTCCAAAACTATGAATCTTCCTGCAGCACCAAAAGACATGATCGGCGCAGTGCTCGGGGCCATTGGCCTTGCGGTGGGTTGGGGTTTTGGATATGCGCACATGAGTACGCTCGGAGCGTATGACGATGCTATCGCAGAGCGGGAGGCCTTTGTAGAAAAGAGACTCCAACAGAAGGCAAACTTTGAAGATCTTTTCGGTGCTTACACATCGGCAAGTGACATCAAGCGTGCGACACAAGAAATTTTACCAACTGAAGAAAATATTCCCGAGCTTATCTCCGCACTCCAACAAATGGCTCGCGATGCCGGCGTTGGGGTGAAATCTATTTCGGTGACGGGGGGAGCGGGAGGAAAGAGTGCGCAAGCTACTGGTGTTGTAAAAAGCGTGGGTATATCTCTAAGCGCGCAGGGTTCTTACACGAGTATTAAAAACCTCCTTTCGTTTTTAGAGCGGAGTCGCCGCATTATCGATGTTGCAACGGTTGATTTTGCCCCGAGCGCTATCGACCCTACGCTGATCGATACAACTATTTCGGCGAGCGCATATGTTGCGCCAACACAGGCGGAAAAAGCTGAAGAAAGCCCCGCACCAAAGAAATCGCCTTCAGATTCTTAATTCTATGCCACAATCATCTTCAGGATCACAGACATATATCATTCTAGGAGCAATCGTGCTTCTGGGTGGCGTCGCCGGATATATTTTTTCGGGAATGGTGACTCGGTCGCTCGATATCCCCTCATACACCATACAGAAACCTGATACACTCAAGGAGCTTGATGGTCCGGGATTTCAGTTCTCGCTGTTGCGTGGCAATGAAACGTATACATCCTTACAGTCGTTCGGCGAGTCGACCGTGACGATCCCGGCCGGAGGTCGTCTGAACATGTTTGCGCCGGTGCAATAACTTCGTATGGCAAATCGCACTCCGATTCTTCTCATCCAAGAGCTCGTTCGTAAAAACCTTATCACAGAAGATGCGGCGCTTGCGCTTGATGTGCGCGCTCGGCAAGAACGAAAAGATCTTTCCGACCTTCTTATTGAGCAGAATGTTATTTCAGAAAAAGATCTCACCGCGCTCCGCTCAAAACTATATAAACTACCCATCCTTGATGCAGGCACACTGCAACCGAATCCCGATGCACTGACGCTTATTCCTGAAGACGTTGCCGCGTTTTATCGCATCGTTGCATTCGAGCGAGACGACACTACATTAAAAGTTGCACTGGTAAATCCCGAAGACATTGATGCCCTTGAAGCGCTCAAATTTGTCGCGGTAGGGAAGGGGCTTCGCCTTGAGAAGTATATTGTCTCAGCGCAGGGCCTTGATAAACTCCTTGCGAATAATCGCACACTGAGCGGAGACGTTGGCCTTGCGCTTGATGCGCTTGCACAGGATGCCACTGAAGTGAAGGCAGAGGCAGAGGCGAGCACGTTGCAGCTTGAAGAGATCACGGCAGAATCCCCGGTGATTAAAATCGTCGGGGCTATCTTGAAACACGCCGTAGAATCTCGTGCGTCAGATATTCACATTGAGCCATTCGAAGAGCGTGTGCGCGTGCGGTATCGCATTGACGGTGCGCTGGTAAAGACATTACAGCTTCCTCGCCAGCTTCATCCGGCGATTGTGACGCGCATTAAAATACTCTCAGAGATGAAGATTGACGAAACGCGCATTAGCCAAGATGGGAGATTCTCATTGCGTGTAGGGAGTCGCAAGATCGACTATCGTGTGTCTACGCTTCCCACAAAGCATGGCGAGAAGATCGTGATGCGCATTCTCGATCCATTTGGGAATGATGTGGGGATGGAACAGCTTGGATTTCAAGATGAGCCGCGCGCGGCTCTTGAGCGGGCCATCGCAAAACCCTACGGAAGTATCCTCATTACTGGTCCCACGGGTTCTGGTAAATCGACCACCATTGCCGCCGTGCTTCGGCGCCTTAATACGGAAGACGTAAATATTGTAACGTTGGAAGATCCAGTGGAATATTTCCTCGACGGCGTGAACCAGTCTCAGGTACATGAAGAGATCGGCTATACGTTTGCAACGGGCTTGCGGAGTATCTTGCGTCAGGATCCCGACATTGTGGTAGTTGGTGAAGTTCGCGATCATGAAACTGCTGGCCTCGCGACGCAGGCCGCTTTGACTGGTCACCTTGTGCTTTCAACATTACACACCAATGATGCCATTGGTGTGATCCCACGTCTTATTGATATGGGTATTGAAAAGTACCTCATCCCGCCGACGCTGAATGTGGTGGTGGGGCAACGCTTGGTGCGCAAATTGTGCAAAGCATGTGTGCTTACAGGAAAAGCGAACGTGACAGAACAAGAAATGATTACAAAGGCGGTGCAAAGCATGCCGCGCGTCTACCAAGAAACCTATGTAGTGAGTGAGGGGTATACAATACAAAAACCTAACATCAACCCGGGAGGGTGTCCGGAATGTGGCGGCAAAGGCTATAAAGGTCGCATCGGTGTCTATGAAGTGCTCGAGATGACTCCAGCAATTGAAAAGCTGGTGCTGGGAACCTTTTCTGAGGCGGCGTTACGGCAAGAAGCAGAGCGACAGGGGATGCTAACAATGTACCAAGATGGTATTCTGAAGGTGTTACAGGGCACGGCATCCTTACAAGATATTTTAGAGCTTGTTGGTGACTCTTCATCATGATTGACCCAAAAGCATTTCTTGCAGAGCTTCTTACAATTACCGCGCAACAAGGCGCGTCTGATTTGCACTTGTCGCCCGGATACTATCCGGTCATTCGTGTTGATCGTCGCCTTATGCCGCTTACCAATAAGCCGATTCTAGATCGCGAGACGCTGGAAGCGCTCGCCGGGCTTCTCATGGGCCCCGAACGGAAAGAGCGATTTGCGAAAGATCGGGAACTGGACTTCTCGTTTAGCTTTGAAGATAAGGCTCGCTTCCGCGTGAATGCCTACTATACTAAAGGCAATATTGCTGCAGTGCTGCGCTTCGTGCCCGATAACATCCGTACCCTTGAAGAGTTAAAGCTCCCGCCAATTTTGAATGTGTTTACAAAACTCTCCCAAGGCCTCGTGCTTGTGGTGGGGCCGAACGGTCATGGAAAATCCACGACGCTGGCAGCCATGATTGAGCGCATTAATCAAGAGCGCGCGGAAAAGATTGTGACCATCGAAGATCCTATTGAGGCTATTTATAAATCAGAGAAGAGTATTATTGATCAGCGTGAGGTAGAGCAAGACACCCTTTCATTTTATAAAGCGTTGCGCGGTACGTTCCGCCAAGATAATAACGTGATCGTTGTTGGTGAAATGCGCGACTATGAGACGATGAGTGCCGCGGTGACCGCTGCAGAAACGGGGCGCTTGGTGTTTGCGTCGTTGCACACGAACAGCGCACCACAAACCGTTGAGCGTATTATTGACAGCTTCCCATCAGAGCAACAGCCACAGATCCGCGTGCAGCTGGCGAATATTCTCTCGGGAGTTGTGTCACAGCGTTTGGTGCCGCGCATCCAAGGAGGGCTCGCAGCAGCAGTTGAGGTTATGATGGGCACGGTCGCGGTACGTAGTATGATTCGTGAAAATAAAATTAAACAGCTCGAACAGGTTATCGAGACTGGCCAAGATGTCGGCATGATTTCGCTCGACCGCTCTCTTGCAGATTTAGTGCGTAAGCAGGAGGTGAGTATTGAGAATGCAGAATTCTATGCGTCGAATCCGCAGAACCTGCACTCGATGCTCCGTAGCTAACGTATGGAATTTCTCTATCAAGCAAAAGATCAGTCGGGGAGAGTGCTGCAAGGCGTTGTTGATGCGCCGAATGAAGGTATCGCCGTAGACACGCTCCACAACAAAGGGCTTACGCTCCTCTCTATCCAATCGGCAAAGAAGCCGTTCGTATATTCGGATATAGCGCTTATTTTTTCTAAGCCGAAGCAGAAAGACATCGTTATTTTTACACGCCAGCTCGCAACGCTTATTGAAGCAGAAATGCCACTTGCGGAAGGGCTGCGCACTCTCGCAAAACAGACTGACAAGAAAACTTTTCAGAAGATTATCAATGATATTGCAGACTCTGTAGAGTCGGGCGTGGGGCTTTCCGACTCCATGAGCGTGCATATTAATCTTTTCACCCCCTTCTATGTGAAGCTGGTGAAGTCGGGCGAAATTTCCGGTAAGCTGCAAGAGTCCTTGTTGTATCTTGCTGATTATCTTGAGCGAAGTTACGCACTTACTGCAAAACTCAAGGGCGCGTTGGCGTATCCTGCATTTATTATGTTTGCCATGGTCGTCGTTGCCACCATCATGATGACCTATGTATTGCCACAACTTCTTGTGGTGTTTAAAGAGGCGGGAAATATTGAACTTCCACTACAGACGCGCCTACTTATAGCGACGTCTGACTTTATGGCCGCATACATCGTCTATATTATCATTGCTGTAGTGTTGGGTTCTTTGGGGCTTTGGCGATATGTGAAGACGCCAACGGGCCGAGCTCAGTTTGATGAATTCCAGTTGCACGTTCCTGGGTTTGGTAAAATTTTTCGTAATGTGTATCTCGCGCGTATCGCAGAAATCTTTTCAACGCTGGTTAAGTCCGGTGTCGGCATTCTTGATGCTATTAAGCTCGTCGCTGACCTTGTTGGCAATAAGTCATACGAGGCGCTGCTCGTGAAAGTTGAACAAACAGTTCGCGGTGGAGGAGGCGTGGCGACTGCGCTTATGGAAAATTCCGCACTTATTCCAGTGCTCATGAGTTCAATGGTCGCCATTGGAGAAAAGACTGGTAAGCTAGACGGCATGCTCGCATATGTTGCTAAGTTTTATCGCGCCGAGTCTGAGGCGAGCGTGCAATCCATCTCATCTTTAATAGAGCCGGCCATCATGCTGGTGCTTGGTTTTGGCGTCGCTGGCCTTGTGTCAGCTGTCTTGTTACCGCTGTACAGTCTCACGGCGCAGTAGCGCTGTTGATAATATCACTTGTATCCGTCCGCCGTACGCGCGATAATACATTGCAACGATATATGAAACATTCTCACCTTCGCTCTCGCTTCGCACGTGGCTTTACGCTCGTTGAGTTGTTGGTGGTCATTGCCATCATCGGTATTTTGGCAACAACTGGTCTGACACAGCTTGGCTCCGCTCGTGCAAAGGCCCGTGATGCCCGTCGCATATCTGACATTCGTGAAATCGCACAAGTAATTGAATTCTATAACAATAGTGAGAGCGATGGATATCCTGCCGACATCGATGCGGCAACGCTGAGCGATTACATTTCTGGCAATGTCGTGCCCGCAGATCCCGCATCTGGAGATCCTTATAAATATGCCACAGGAACCGCGACTCCTCGTCGCTTCTACCACCTCTGGATCGAGCTTGAGGCATCTTCCAAAGTTCTTGATAGCGATGCCGATATTAACTCGGAAGTCCAGTCAGATTGGACTGGCGATATTATGGACGCCTCTGATGGTGGCGTGACTGAACTCTGTACTCCTGCCGCCGATGATTGTATTTATGATGTTGGTCAGAAATTATAATGTAGGAATAATATAAGATAAACGTGGCGAGCTGGGCGGTCTTCTAAGAACACACGGTACGCCACACCATTTCTAGTATGCGAAAAAAATTACAACAAGGTTTCACCCTTATTGAGTTGCTGGTGGTCATTGCCATCATCGGTATTTTGGCGACCACGGCACTCACGCAGTTGGGAAGCGCACGTGGACGCGCACGTGATGCAAAGCGTCTAAGCGATGTCGCGCAGATCGCGCAAGCAGTTGAGATCCATAATGATCAAGAGGGTGGATATCCAGATGATATCTATGTTGACCTTATAGATTATATCTCCGGCACAACCGTTCCGATGGATCCATCCACTGAAGCGGAGTATAACTACATCTACCGAGGCGGATCTGCTGGTAAGCGTACCGCGTACCACCTGTGGGCAGAACTTGAATCAACCTCACGCTCTCTTAGCAGCGATGCTGATATTGATTCTACAGCAGTCTTGAGCCCGGCGTGGACTGTGGGCAGTGGCGCAGTGCAAGATGGGGCAGAGGAAGCATGTGCCGACTCTTCTTCCGTCGATTGTGTATACGACATCGGCCAGAAATAGTGTCGCGTAGTACCAAAAACAAAGCAGCCCATACCAGGGCTGTTTTGTTTTTGGTATGATGAATGCCATGGAAATGTTTATTCTCGCGGGGGTGATTGGCGCGTGCGTGGGAAGCTTTGTGAATGTGGTTGTGATGCGCATGGGGAAGGGCGAATCCTGGATATCCAAACGTTCTCACTGCACGTCGTGCAAGGCTCCCATTGCTTGGTATGATCTTATTCCTCTGCTGAGCGCTGTATTGTTACGCTTTCGATGCCGCATTTGTCACGCACGCTTTTCTTCTGAGTATTTTTGGGGAGAGCTGAGTATGGCGGCGCTCGCTGTGGCATGGGTTGCGATATATAATTTTTCAAGTGAACCACTACACATTGCATATGCGTTTGCACTCGTTATCTGTATAACGCTTCTCCGCCTCGATGCTCGTTACCTGTGGCTTCCCGATAGTCTTACGGCGCTATTGGGCATTGTTGCCATAGCCGGGCACCTACTAGCGGGAAGCAATCTTAAAGAATATCTACTTTCTGGAGCTGGGCTTGCTGCTTTTTTTGCTATACTACATGTAGTATCGCGTGGTCGGTGGATTGGACTTGGCGATGCCAAGCTTGCGGGAGGCATTGGTCTGTTGCTCGGATATCCACTTGGATTTCTGGCTGTTGTTGGGGGAGTGTGGCTCGCCGCAGCATACGCACTGGTACTTATATTTTTGCGGCGCGCGACACTCAAGACAGCGATTCCACTAGGAACCTTCCTCTGTATCGGCGCGGTATGTGTAATTCTTTTTCCCTCTTATGTACGACCATTGGAACGACTTTTCTAGTAAGGCAGCAACCGCAGAGCTTGTGGCTCGCACTCAAGCCGATGGCGTGCGGCCGCCGAGTATGTTTGTGCAGCTCCTCATCGTGGTGATTTTCTTAGGGGCGCTTATTACATCTGGGGGAGCAGAGCAAGGTACGGCACAAGTCGCATTTGCCCTCCCGCAGGGGACGAGGGTGTTTGAGGGTGGCGTGGTGCGCGGTATGACATTAGTGGACGCTCTTAATGCCGCCGCGCTTGCGGGAAATATTACGCTACGGTTTGCGATCGATGATGTAGAAGGTATGCGCATTATCGCGCTTGATGGAATTGCAACTCGTTCAGCCCAAGCAGTGCCGGTGCGCATGAAGCGCAACGAAGAGACAGTGGATGTTCGCAATGCATACAAGGCCTCAATTCGCCCAGGCGACATAGTGACCGTCTCTCTTGATGAATAATATGCGCCGATCTCTTGGTTTTACGTTGATTGAAATACTCGTCGCGATTGCAATCACCGGCATCGTCACCACTGGCGTGGTGACGCGTTTTAGTAAAACATCGGTAGTGACTCGTAAGGCGGCAGAGCGATTTGTGACGGATGTGCGCTCTATGCAGTCGCGCACTCTCTCGGGCACTCAGTATGAGAATGCTTTCCGTTGTGGTTTCGGCATTACAGTGCCATCAGACACTACCTATACTCTTTATGCTGGACCAGATGCGGGGAGTCTTGTGTGTGGCAATGAGAATAGGAATTTCGAAGAAGGTATTGATGCCGCAATAGAAACTTTTTCTCTCATTGATCCATCGCTCTCATTTAAAACAGCCGTGGGAGATATCTTTTTTGAGCCACCTAGTGGAACGGCGGCTCTCGATAATGTTCTCGGAGCCGATCAGGTCCCCATGGATGTGGTTATTGGCCCAACTGACACTGATTGCGATACCGCCGCGAACCAGTGCCAGCGGGTTTGTATTTTTGCAACAGGAAAGATTGACCTTATAAGGGCTGATGGTGTTTGCGCCCAGCCAACATCGGCGGGCCCACCAACACCTACTCCGACCCCAACTCCGACTCCTACGCCCACACCAACACCTACTCCGACCCCAACTCCGACTCCTACGCCCACACCAACACCTACTCCATTTGCAACGCTCTCGGCACCAGCCAGTGCGACGACAGGCGCCTCTATACAGGTGTCGTGGTCCCGCTCTTATTTCTCGGGATACGCTTCTGACTGGATAGCGATTGTTCCTTATGGGCAGACATGGGCAAATACTTCTGGGGCATTACGGAGGTGGCGATATCTCGACAGCTCACAGTCGATTCCGGCTTCTACTGTTACGAGCCCTGGAGTTATCAGTATTCCGGTGCCAGCAACGGCGGGGACATACTGGGCTTTATTCTATATCAATAATAGCGTTGCTGATGCTGATATATACGGGCAAAGTGCTGCTATTGTGGTTTCCGCGGCACCGACCCCAACTCCGACTCCTACGCCCACACCAACACCTACTCCGACCCCGACCCCAACTCCAGCACAATTAACGTGTGCGGATATGGGGTGGTATGACGCTGATGCGCTTAGCCAGTGTAACAACGAATGTTCGGGGGTATGCGTACGAAAGCAGTGGTGTGGCAATGATTTTTGTCCTTGGCCGGGATATTGTTGGAAATGCCGATAACGAAATATCATAAAAATGGCTTTTCTCTTTTAGAAGCCCTTGTAGCGCTCTTCCTTTTAACCATGGGAATTATTCCAGCGCTTTTGGTGGCAACGGCGTCATCGCGCTCGTCTGACACTATTAAGAATAGTCTTATCGGATCGCAGCTTGCGCAAGAGGGGGCAGAAATTGTGCGTGCACTGCGTGATGCTGACTGGTTTGCCGGTGATGCCTTTGGTACTCGAGTGACTGCGGGGGATTGGGAAGTGTCGTGGGATGATGACGCGCTCTTTCCGGCAACAGGGCAGGCGCTGCTTATAAACACTGCTGGCATCTATTCGTACACAGAAGGAGATGAAACGCCGTTTGTGCGGACTCTCAACATATCCTCACAGGGCGTCGGTCAATTTTTAGTACAGAGTGAAGTTGTGTGGGAGGAGCGCGGAAGGACGCGAAGCGTTGTAGTAGAATCGCATATCTATGACTGGTACTAAACAGAAAAATGGTTTTACACTTGTTGAGACCGTTGTCGCCACTTTTGTATTTTCCGTTGTAGTCATCGCTTCTCAGGGAGTTTTTGGAAAAGCGCTTATGGTAATAAAAAGCGGCGCAGCGGCGCAGCGCGTGCAGGAAAGTGTGCAGTATGCGCTAGAACTCATGGCCCGAGACATCCGAGTGAGCGGGATTAGTGCAGATCAAGAAGATGCAACGTGCACACTATCTCAGCTCACCCTAGTGCATCCAGTACTTGGAATGGTTATTTATCGGCACGATAGTACTGCTGTCGAGCGTACCGTGGATGGTCTTTCCGGACACATTACTGCGGATGATGTCCTCATAAATAGTCTTTCGTTCTGCGTGCGTCACGCCGGCTTCGACGGAGAGCAAACAAGGGTAACTATCTTACTCGACGCTATATATAATAGTGAGAAGGCATCTGAACAGAAAGAACTTCGCGTACAAACGACTGTCTCTCTTCGAGATTATGAAACAGAATAAAGAAGAAGGATCAATTATTGTATTCACCGTACTTCTTCTTTCGGTGATGATGACCATTGTACTGGCTTCACTGGGAGGCTTTGCGGTGAGTCAGCGGTCTGCGGCGCAGGCAACCGAAGCTGTTGTCGCTCTCTTTGGCGCGGATAGTGCGGCTGAATTTTGCTTGTATGAAGCCCGCCGTGGCGCCACTGACCTAGTGTTTACAGACCCCGATCTCTCGTATGAGCTGGTTGATATTGCGACAGATACGCCTTTGGCAAGTTGTGAAAACCAAGGCATCGCCGCATTTCGTGCGCAGGGTATATATCGAGGAACGGGTCGTGCTTTGGAGCTTGGTCAGTAGTGGGTGGTGTGGTAGGCTTGGGGCATGATTTCTGCTGAGATTCGCGATCGAGTCGCAAGGCTCCGTGAAGCCATTGATCGATATCGATACCTCTACCACGTCGAAGATACACAAGAGCTTTCTGACGAAGCTCTCGACTCTTTAAAAAAAGAGCTTTTTGACCTTGAGCAGAAATATCCTGAGCTCATAACTCCCACATCTCCGACGCAGCGCGTTGCTGGAAAGCCACTTGATGGGTTTACAAAGGTAGCGCATCCAGGCCGTATGATCTCACTTAATGATGCATTTAGTGAGTCCGATATGCGTGCGTGGCTAGAGCGACTCGAGAACTATCTTGGTCGCCCGTACACTGATGCGTTTTACTGCGATTTAAAAATGGACGGCCTCGCCATTGAATTACGGTATGAGCGGGGTGTCTTAGTGCTGGCGTCGACTCGAGGAGATGGTATGACGGGCGAAGACGTTACTCAAAACGTGCGAACCGTTGACGCTGTTCCTCTGCAACTGCGGAGCGACGCTCGTCCGCTTCCCGACACGCTTCTTGTTCGTGGAGAGCTTTTTTTAAAGAAAAGCGAGTTTGAGCGTATTAACAAAGCGCTGCAAGAGGGTGGCGAAAAACCATATGCGAACCCTCGGAACCTCGCGGCGGGGACTATCAGGCAGCTTGATCCTGCGATACCTGCGGGACGCAAACTTTCGTTTTATGCATACAGTGTTGTCGGCTCCGATGGGGCATACGGGGGCGTTTTTCCAACGCATGCTGATGAATATCGTGCGCTTCGTGAATGGGGTATTGCTACCAATCCACACGGACGCGTCGCCAAAGACTTTACTGACATGGTCGCGTTCTACCGCCAATGGGAGCTAAAGCGCGATGCGCTTGATTATGAATTTGATGGCACGGTTATATCCATAAATGATAATACACTCTATCGAGATGCAGGTATTGTAGGGAAGTCTCCTCGTGGTGCAATCGCGTTTAAATTTCCTCCGCGAGAGGCGCATACTATTATTGAAGATATCCGCATACAGGTAGGAAGAACCGGAGTGCTTACGCCGGTAGCGCATCTTCGCCCCGTGGGTATTGGTGGCACGGTTGTTACTCGTGCGACATTGCATAATAGTGATGAGATAGCTCGTTTGGATGTGCGTATTGGTGATACGGTGGTTGTCGGTCGTGCGGGAGATGTGATCCCAGATATTTTGCGCGTATTGCCTGAAATGCGTACGGGGAAAGAGAAGGCATTTTCTATGCCAAAGAAGTGCCCCGTATGTGCAACGACTGTCGTGCGCGCTGATGGTCAGGTAGCATTCTACTGTCCCAATGATGATTGTCCCGCGAAACAGCGCGAGCGGCTGTACCACTTTATCTCGCGACACGCGTTTAATATCGATGGGCTTGGCCCGAAGACGATCGACCAATTGGTTGATGCGGGTCTTATCGCCGATGCCGCAGATCTCTTTTTCTTGAAAGAAGAAGACCTTCGCAATCTTGAGGGGTTTGCAGAAACGGCGAGCAAGAATGTGATTGCAGCAATTCAGTCGCGTCAAACTATATCGCTTGAGCGCTTTATCTTTGCTCTTGGCATCCCTCAAGTTGGAGAAGAAACTGCACGCGCCCTTGCCATGCACTTTGGTGACGTGCTGCATATCGCATCGGCGGGGAGAGAGGCGCTAGAAGCCGTGCCTGATGTGGGGCCGGTTGTCGCGGCGAGTATCGTTGAGTGGTTTGCAAAGCCATACCACAGAGAACTTCTCGCTAAGTTTGATCGTGGCGGAGTACTTATTCAAAAAATGGCCGCCACTCAGGCGGGGAAGCTTTCTGGGAAGTCTTTTGTGGTGACGGGTTCCCTTGATGCTATGAGCCGCGATCAGGCGAAAGAACGTATTCGCGCTTTTGGCGGCATCGTTTCCGAATCTGTTTCTAAAAAAACATCGTATGTGGTGGTCGGCGCTGATCCTGGATCTAAGGCAGAAAAGGCGAATGCCTTAGGCGTGCCGACGCTCTCTGAAGAAGAGTTCATAGCACTAACACAAGAGTAGTTCCCATTGTGATGCGAGGGACTTCTTGGTAGTGTAATCGTCATGGCTGACCATATAGATATTGATCACGTTGCTCGTCTCGCGCGCCTTTCTTTGGCGCCAGGGGAGCGAGAGAAGCTCGCAAAAGATTGCGATGCTATTTTAGCCTATATTGATCAGCTGACCTCCGTGCCCACAGAAGGAGTTGAGCCGCTCCTTCAAACAACTGGTCTGCGTAATGCTTTGCGGGAAGATGGCGGCGAACACATTGTAGCGGAACACCTCATCACAAGTGCGCCGCGTCACGATGATTCTTTTGTGCGCGTTCACACGGTATTGCGTAAGAAAAAGTAATATGCGACACACCCTCTCTACGTTTTCTGAAGCGCTATCTAAAGAAGGAATTGATATCCTTCTTGAGGCATATCGGGCTATGCGCGAAACGCATGGTGATCTCAACGCGTTTCTTTCTACGGGGACGGTGATGCCTTCGCGTCTCGAGGGCCCGCTTGCCGGCATTCCTATTGCCGTGAAGGACAATATTCTTGTTCGCGGTGAGCCGTGCACGGCTGGCTCGCGCATTCTTGATGGATATACGGCAACATACAACGCAACGGTGATCGAAAAACTATTGGGCGCAGGCGCTGTCGTCTTCGGAAAAACAAACATGGATGAGTTCGCGATGGGTTCTTCGACAGAAAACTCAGCGTTTGGTGTGGTAAAAAATCCACTCGACATGTCTCGAGTTCCCGGGGGCTCTTCTGGTGGATCGGCGGCTGCAGTTGCGGCGGGGCTCTGTGTCGCGGCGCTGGGCACCGACACAGGTGGCTCCATCCGTCAGCCGGCGGCATTTTGTGGCATCGTAGGGTTAAAGCCAACCTATGGGCGCGTATCGCGTCATGGGGCGATTGCGATGGGTTCCTCATTAGATCAAATCGGTCCGTTAACCAAAACAGTAGAAGATGCTGCTCGTATGTTGGAAGTTATCGCAGGGCACGATCCATATGATGCAACAACCGTAGACCGACCCGTCCCAGCGTATGCGGCCAAACTCTCTCAGGGCGTTTCAGGGCTACGTGTTGGTGTTGTGCAGGAGCATTTTAAAGCTGGACTTTCTGCCGAAGTGCGCACGCGAGTCGAGGGAGCGATAGAGGCGCTCCGTGCGCAGGGCGCTGAGATCGTGGATGTTTCATTGCCGCATGCGCCGCTTGCTCTCGCGGTCTATTATGTGGTGATGCCCTGTGAGGTTTCAGCAAATCTCGCGCGCTTTGATGGCGTGCGATATGGTTTTTCTGACACGAACGCAGAGACTGTGCTTGAGGCATATGAACGTGCGCGAAGTGGTGGATTTGGTGCAGAGCCAAAACGGCGCATTATATTGGGGACGTATGCGCTCTCTGCGGGATATTTTGACGCGTATTATATGAAGGCACAACGCGTGCGTGCACTTATCGCGCAAGACTACGCGCGCGCTTTTGAAAAAGTTGACGTTATTGTTGGTCCCACCACGCCAACGACGGCATTTCATATTGGAGAGAAGAGCGATGATCCTCTCGCAATGTATCTTTCTGATATCTACACTGTTCCGGCAAATCTCGCAGGTCTCCCAGCGCTCTCAGTCCCGTTTGGCGTAGGGAGCGAGAGTGGAATGCCAGTCGGTGTGCACATAACTAGTAAAGCATTTGATGAGGAAACGATGCTGCGCATTGGGTATGCGCTAGAACGTGCGGTATAATAGACTGTATGCAACCGGAGGGACTACTAAACGACATCGTTGGTGAGCTTTACGCTAATATTGCTTCAGCGAGTTTGCCTGCGGCAAATATCCCAGCACTTGCTTCAGAAGTTGCTTCTCGCGCCGCAACGTTCGAGCAGGCGCGTTTCGTGTTAGATACTTTTTCTGTGGCCCTTTCTCTCCTCAAAGGGATTGGGATGTTCCTCTCCCTGTTATTTGGGGTGATTCTGATTTGGATCGCATATAAGTGGATCATGCTCAATAGTGAGGTTCCGGCATCAAAGGCCGAGGAGGTGCCTGGTGCCATTCCGGAGCCCGCAGAAGGTGGACCATTTCAAGCGCGGTGGGACGAGATCATGCGCCATATGGAATCGCCCCAAGAAGCTCAGTGGAAGTTGGCTATTGTGGAGGCTGACACTTTACTTGACCTAGCCCTTGCGCGCGCTGGATTCCCCGGATCTTCCATTGGGGATCGTCTCATGCGCGTTACCGATGGCCAAATTCCCGGTCTTGATGATGTGTGGGGAGCGCATAAAATACGCAATCGCATCGCTCATGATATCGGCTTTACTTTGTCATACGCACATATGCGCTCTGCGCTTGGTGCGTATGCGCGTGTACTTGAAGACTTAGGAGCTATCCGATCATGAAGCGTATTCTCCTTATAACCTGTGGCGCCGGTGCTGTGCTTCTTGCTGCTACGTCCTTTATTCTTCTCTCGCTTTTCTCAGACACCTTTTTACCAAGCACATACATAGGCTCTCTTCCTGTGGGGGGCCTCACGTTGTCCGAGGCGGAGCTCGTGCTTCGCGATCGGATAGATGCTTTTTCTGCTGAGGGAGTGGCGCTCCGCGTTGATGATGTGCGCGATGAGCGTATCATGCTCTCTCCAGAATCATTCGCCGTTGATCAAGAGGCAACGGTGGCTCGTGCGTGGGCCTTGGGCCGTAGTGGTGCGTGGTATCAGCGGCTGTGGGATCGCGTGCGTGCTCTCGCGTCTTCACGAGTTGTTGCTCCAGTGGTAACGCAAGATGCGTGGGCATTAGAGCAAGACGTCGCGCTTGTTGCGCGGGCGATTGATCAGCCAGCAAAAGATGTGCGCCTCCACCTCCAGGGAACTAAGGTTTCAATTCTGCTTGATACGGAGCCAGGATTTAGCATTGATTCAGAGCGCGTGCTCGCAGAGGCAAGCTCTCGGTTGTATGCGCTTGATAGTTCTCCAGTGAGTGCTGTGCGCATGACGCGCGACCCGAGCGCCGATCCAGCAACTGCACAAGAAGCAAAAGCCTCGGCGGAGCGTATCATTCGAACTCCACTTACACTGCGCATTCAGGACGCAGAGGACGTAGTGATCTCGCGCGCGACGCTGGCGACATGGATTATTACAGACTACGAAGGCTCTCGCGTTATTGCTTCAGTAAATGATCGTATGGTGAGCTCATTTGTCACCAGCGTTGCCTCACGAACAAATATTCCTGCGCAGAACGCAGTGTTGGTGATCGCTGATGGGCGCGTTACTTCGTTTACGCCGCCTCGTGCGGGCCTTGCCGTGCAGGAGGAAGATCTTGTACGTGCGCTTCTCGCAGAGCTTACTGCTCGCGCCTCGGGTACTACCGCGCGCGCGGCGCTCGATGTCCCCATCCATATAACGAGGCCGCAAGAAAACGAACTCGATCCTGCGTTTGGTATCACGGAGCGCATTGGGGGAGCTACCACAAGCTTTAAAGGAAGCCCTTCGAATCGTGTTGGAAATATTAAGAACGGTACAAAGTTTTTGAGCGGAGTCATCGTGCGCCCAGGAGAAGAATTTTCGACTATTAAAACGCTTGGGGTGATCGATAACACGCAGGGGTATCTTCCTGAGCTGGTGATCCGTGGCGATCAGACCATTCCAGAATTTGGGGGAGGACTCTGCCAAGTGTCCACGACGCTGTTTCGTGCGGTGATGAACGCCGGCTTACCAGTGACGGCACGACGCAATCACTCATACCGTGTTTCTTATTATGAGAACGATGGTGACGGGAAATATATTGGCCCTGGTCTTGATGCAACTATTTACGAACCCTATCCAGATTTTCGATTTAAAAACGATACTGCACATCCTATTTTGCTGTATGGATTTGTGAAAGGGGATCGTATCACGTTTGAGTTGTATGGTACCGCGGACGGCCGTCTGGGGAAAATTATTGGCCCCACGACATTAACTGAAGTTCCTGCGGGAGATCCGATCTATACAGATACCGACACGCTACCAAAAGGCGTTGTGAAGCAAGTGGAAACGCCACATCCTGGAGGAACGGCTATTGCGAACTACGTCATCACCTATGCAGATGGCACTGAGAAGAAGCAAGAGTTTACGTCAACGTATCGTCCATGGCCCGCTCGTTTTCTCGTAGGTACCGGAGAGCCTACCGTGCCGATACCTCAGTAAAAGATATACACACGAGCGCTCCACGTGAAAGGGGTGCGTGCTATACTTTTTACATACGTAGTGTGAACGCCATGGCTGTGTATCGCTCCGTGGGAGCGCATGTACTCACATTCGTTGCTTCCATCTAATCAAGCATGCAATCGAATATGAAATATCTTTGGTACGGTATCGGAGCCCTCGTGGTGCTCTTCATCGTTTTTAATGTAACGTCGAATGCGCCAGTGACTGCGCCAGGTGCAAATCAGAAAGCGCAAGTAACGCCAGTGCCGTCTTCTGCTCCAGCGCAGGCGACGCCAAAGGCGGCAGTAAAGCCGAAGACAACAACCCCTTCATCTCCCAGCAATCTTTCGTATGGAGATGCGCTCCGTTTGTATAGCAAGAGCCGAGTACAATTTGGTGTGACCTGCCAAGCAAGTCCAAACCAGATTACGGTCATCAACGGAACGAACGTGATGTTCGACAACCGCTCGGGCGATGCTCGCTGGATCGCTCTCAACGGCCAAGCATATTACTTAGAAGGATATGGCTTTAAGATTCTCCCAATGAGAAGCCAGACGTTGCCACAGACGGTGGTGCTTGATTGTGGTGCGGCAAAGAATGTAGGAAAGATTCTCGTACAGCAATAGTTGCGCATGTGCGCATATACCAAAACGGGGCATAGGCCCCGCTTTGGTATTGTCTTGACAAAAGATTGATAGGATATAGAATATTGCGTGCTTGAGTAACGATTGCCTGGCGGCCACCTCGTAGTTAAGAGAGGTGTTCGGGTTCGAGCCCCGTTAGCCGGGGATTGCGGAGAGTATACGCGGTGCGCAGTATAGGCGGGAGGCATTGAAGCAAACTTTTCGGAGCTTGCTGAGCCGACAGTGAGATACCGCCCTAAGCGTGGAAACCCAATATCCTACTCAAGCACACCCTCATGCCCCGCACATCGCGGGGCTTTTTCTTAATAGCTAGCCTTTAGGGCTGAATTCACCCGCATACGTCTCTTGACGTATTATTATAATGCGAGTATAATCGCTTTATTAACAATTAAATATTAATTCAAACGCATTGACGAAGAAAGAGTAGGATTGAGCTAGAGAAAAGCGAGCCCAGGACAGTGTGAGCTGGGTCTCAAATTCTTTCCGAACACATCTTCCGAGCGGCTAGTGAGAAAGCCATACAGCAAAAACTAGACGGGGGTCACTCCTCGTGAACGCAAAATCGAGTGCTTAGATTTACCGAAAGGGCGTCTAAGAATAAAGGATGGGACCGCGGGCAGTCGTTAAGACTCTCGTTCCTTTTGTTTGCTATTCAATTTTTGGATAGTGCAAAAGGAATGGGAGTTTTTGCGTTTTTAAGGCGAAAGGAGGCCTATGCGCAAGCAACACCATCGAGCGCTGGGCGGCATGGGACCGCACTAGGCTCGGGGAGGAGATAATCTCTCCTCCCGCCGTTCTGGTTCTGGTAGCTCAATAGAAGAGCGGTGCCCTGTGAAGGCATTGGTTG
>JBBTYA010000006.1:0-15153 GCA_038061995.1 Patescibacteria group bacterium
CTTACCTCAACAGGAACGGCTCGAAGCGCAAGCTGAACCTGAACTGGAACGACAATAGGTGGAACGACAACTGTCGATTCGCGGCCGTGCGAAACTACTGTTATTTTTACAAACCCCGCCTATTGAGACGGGGTTTGTGCCTGTTTGTACCAAGCGCCGAGCATTCTCCCTATTTCACCAAGCGGTTCGGATAGTGCCGCGTATTTTTTATTATCCATTGAGCCTGTTTCCCACGCGATCTGCAGAAAGAATTTTAATAGATCAAAGATTCCGATTGCTTTTTGAATATATGGCCGTTTCTTGTCTTTTGAGAGATAGCTTGCGATAAACATCAGCTCTGCGGTTTCTATAAACAAAGCATCAATTTTACCACCAAGCGTATGTCGAGATTTTTTTGGGAAATGACCGACATATTCCTGCCAAAGCTTGTATGCCCCGATTAATCTTTGAATAATGGAGAGAGAATGCCGTAGGGGGGGGGGCTTATAGGATTCGATATATTATGAGAGTCAAATTCACTCATACGTTTGAAGATATTATTTCCGTTGAGAATCTACTTGAAGCGTGGTGTGAGTTTGTGCGAGGAAAACGTTATAAAAAAGATGTCCAAGAATTCGCGTGGCATCTTATGGATAACATTCTCACATTACATCGTGAGCTAAAAAATCATACATACAAACACGGTGGATATCAAGCGTTTACTATTTGCGACCCTAAGCCTAGAAATATTCATAAAGCCCTAGTGAGGGACCGATTATTACACCGTGCGATCTATAGGGTTTTGTACCCATTTTTTGACCGGCTTTTTATTTCCGATTCCTTTTCCTGTAGGGATGGCAAGGGAACGCATAAGGCGCTTAACCGCTTTCAAGATATGGGACGCAAGGTTAGTAAGAATAATTCAACCACCTGCTGGGTGCTACAGTGCGATATTAAAAAGTTCTTTGCAAATATAGATCATTCAATTTTAATCAACATCTTAGAAAAATATATTTCCAATCAAGTTATTTTATGGCTTCTCAAGGAAGTGCTGGTAAGTTTTTACACCGTGGCTCCAGGAGTAGGTTTACCCCTTGGTAATCTTACCTCCCAGCTATTCGTGAATGTGTATATGAATGAGTTTGATCAATTCGCGAAACATAAGCTAAAGACAAAATATTTCATTCGTTACGCAGATGATTTTGTGATTTTATCGAGTGATAGGGATTGGCTTTTGCACGTTCTTCCGAAGATCGGTGACTTTCTTTCAGAAGAACTCAGGCTAGAGCTACGCCCCGATAAGGTTTTTATAAAAACACTAAGCTCAGGAATCGATTTTCTCGGCTGGGTTCATTTTTCCGATCATCGCATTCTTAGGACAACTACAAAAAGGCGCATGTATAAAAATATAGCGCATGCTACGAATTGGGTTTTGACCACGCAATCCTATCGGGGATTACTGCGCCACGGAAATACGATGAAGCTGCAGAGTATATTAGATTCATTTGAATAGTTTTTTGTTTTGCACAGGGCGTACTCGCGGAGAAAGTAGGAATGGTATACTGGTGATAAGTAGTTGCCGGGCGGATCTCCGCAGACGGCGATAAAAAGAAAGGGGGTGTCGCATGTATAAACTCACCTTCTGGTTGTTGATCATTGGAGGCTTGAACTGGCTCTTGCTGGGCTTGTTCAACTGGGAAATCGGATATTTCCTCGTAGATATTGCTTCGTGGCTTCCAAGAGTCATCTATGTTGCCGTCGGTCTCTCGGCAATATACCAGTTGCTCCGTCGTTCATAAGGCGACACCAACAAAAACGCCTCTCATACGTGGGGCGTTTTTGTTTGCGTGGACTGGAGGGGGCGATGCTGGTACGATTGGGCATGGCATTTGTACGTCCCATGCGCATCTCGCGAAGCGGGCTCAAATTATTCCTCGATTGCCCGCGGTGTTTTTGGCTCGATACACACCATAAGATAAAGCGTCCACCAAGCTACCCATACACCCTCGCGTCTGCGGTGGATTATCTCGTGAAACAAGAATTTGATACCTACCGTGTGCGCGGCGCACTTCCAGAAGTGCTTGTGCGTGCCGGCGTTGACGCAAAG
Organism: Patescibacteria group bacterium; assembly: GCA_038061995.1. GTDB lineage: Bacteria > Patescibacteriota > Minisyncoccia > 2-02-FULL-40-12 > GWA2-44-9. The sequence continues at coordinate 2,087 of JBBTYA010000006.1, forward strand.
CTTTATGACGGGCCAGATTTAGAAACATGGCGTAATAACTTTAAAGGCATTGCTTATACTGATGAAGATCTGCAAGCCACACTCTATGGAGCCGTTGATGACATTCTCACCTTTGCCGACGGTTCACTTGCAGTAGTGGATTATAAATCAACAGGCGCTCGCGAGATAACAGTGTATGCGGACTATCAAAAGCAGATGGATACGTACACCTACATCCTCCAGCGCATGGGATACACTACCCAACCGCACGCATACTTTGTATTCTATATGGCAGACAAAACGGGAGGCGGGTTTAAGGATGCACTTCCGTTCACGAGCGATGTGCGTCGTGTAGCTGTTGATCCTACGTGGGTGCCCAATGCGTTTGAGCGTGCAGTGACCACATCGCGCCAGGGTAAGGCGCCCGCACCTGCGCCGCAGTGCGTACACTGTCACTATGTCGCCAACGCCGCAGCGCATGGGCTGCCAGAGCTTGCCGCAACAGATCGTGACGCCGATTATGTGATTGTCTCCGAATAACTATGCAAAAACCACTTACCGCAGAACATTTTTATAAATTCTTTCAGTGTCCTCACTGGATTTGGTATGACATCTACGGCGATCAGTCAAAGAAAGGTGCCGTGCCGGCGCTTTTAGAGTTGATTAATCGGGGTAAATCATCTGCAACCAGTTCTGCGCTCGGGTCTCATAAGAAGTTTGAAGAACTCAAATCAGATGTGTATAAGGATTTGGAAGAAGCGCACCGTGCTACATTGGAGCTCATGAAGCAGGGGAAGAATATTTACCATGGCGTGCTCATGCATAATGAGTGGGTTGGTATGCCTGATTTACTCGAAGCGCGTCCGGGTTCTTCACGTTTCGGCCCGTGGCAATACGTGGTGTACGATGCGCAACGTTCTCTTGAATTGCGCGACGAGCACAAGTTCCCACTCGTGTTCTATAGTCTCATTCTCGAAACCATCCAAGGCGTACGGCCAACAGAAGCATACATGATCGACCCCTCAGGGAACGAGCGCTCATTTGCGATCGCAGATTTCATTGATGAATTTCACCTCACGCGCGAAGAGATAGAGCGCGTGCTTGATGGAGAAAAGCCAGCACCGTTTTTAAAGTCTACGTGCAAGCGCACGCCATGGTATTCTTTGTGCTTAGAAGAAACAGAGGGGTGCAACGATGTTTCGTTGGTGTATAGGCTCTCGCAGTCAGATCAGCGTCGGCTCTATGACATTGGTATCCATACAGTGCGCGATTTGGCTGAAGCAAATCCGGAAGCATTGCGAACGAAGTTAGAAGACTGGCCGTATGACAAAATCATTCGCTTCTCCAACCAGGCTCGTGCACTATATTCTGGTCAGCCGCTCGTTCTTCGCACCACTGCATTCCCCGAAGTAGCCACCGAGCTCTATTTTGATATCGAAAGCGACCCCATTCGAGAGACGGACTATCTCTTTGGCGTGCTTGCGGTTGATGTGGCAACGGGGAAAGAGGAGTATCACCCGTTCCTTGCGAAAGACGCAGCGGGTGAGGAGGCTATGTGGCATGCGTTCCTCGATTTTCTCGCTCCGCTGGAGAGCTATGCGGTATACCACTATGCGGGATATGAGCGCCAAGTCTTTGACCGCCTTGCACTCAAGTACGGGGCGCCGCATGTCATTGTTGATGCGTTCCGCGAACGCTCCATTGATGTACATCAGCGGGTTCTCGATGCAGTGATTTTTCCGCTCTACTTCTACACGCTGAAAGATGTGGCAAAGTTCCTCGGTTTTTCGTGGCGCAATCCACGCGCAGGAGGCGCGGAGTCAGTATTGTGGTTTGATCAGTATATGAGCACGGGAGATGAGTCTCTCTTGCAGAATCTTCTTGCCTATAACGAGGATGATGTACGTGCTACGCGGCTTGTCAAAGAGTGGCTTGCGGCACAAAAACCCCAGAAGGGCGAACAAGAAATGCTGGACGCCTCGTAGGTTATTGACTTTCAAGGCCAGTGTGGTTGAATGACGAGCGTTGCGCGTGAGCGCATTTTCTATGAATCCACAACGGACACGAATCATCGCGTTGCTGGTCCTTTCGTTAGCGCTTTTTGTCTACATCGCGCCTGGTGTTGTGAACCAAGGAATCGCATGGGTAGATGGCAAGGTTGGTGCTACGCTTCCGCGCATTCCGGCATCTGACTTCCACCTTGGTCTTGATCTCGTTGGCGGCGCGCACCTTCTTTATCAAGCAGATCTTTCGCAGGTTACGGGCATTGACCCAGACGATGCTATGGAAGGCATTCGCGACGTCATTGAGCGCCGCGTGAATGCGTTCGGTGTTGCCGAACCGCTTGTGCAGGTCAGCGGGAGCGATCGTCTCATTGTGGAGCTCGCGGGTATTACTGATATTAATCAAGCCATTCGTCTCATTGGCGAGACGCCCTTTTTAGAATTTAAAGAATTAGCACCAGCTCCTTCGGTTGTGCCAGGGAAAGCAACGCCCACACCGAATCCGTTGGATGACGGTTTTGTCACCACGGGACTAAATGGTCGGCACCTCGCCCGCGCACAGGTTATTTTTGACCCCAATACGGGCCGTCCGCTGGTGAGCTTGAACTTAAACGCAGAAGGAACAAAGCTGTTTGCAGACATTACCAAGCGTAACCTTGGGAAGATCGTCGCCATCTATCTAGATGGACAAATTATCTCTGCGCCTGTCGTGGAGTCAGAAATTCCTAACGGTGAGGCCGTGATCTCTGGCGTCTTTACTCCTGCAGAAGCAAAGACGTTGGCAACTCGTTTAAATTCCGGCGCCCTGCCAGTGCCCATCTCACTCATTTCACAGCAGACTGTGGGTGCGTCATTGGGTGCGGCCTCCTTGGCACAGAGTTTGCGCGCAGGGCTCTTCGGCTTCTTGTTTGTAGCACTCTTCATGATGCTGTTCTATCGCGTTCCTGGCGTCATGGCGGTACTCGCGCTTGGCGTGTACACGCTCATTGTATTGGCGATGTATAAATTCATTCCCGTGACGCTGACGCTGGCGGGTATCGCAGGATTTATCCTTTCCATCGGCATTGCGGTTGATGCGAACGTACTTATCTTTGCGCGTATGCGTGAAGAACTCGCACAAGGCAAAGCCCTCTCGCTCGCGCTTACTGAGGGGTTCTCTCGTGCCTGGCTTTCTATTCGTGATGGCCACATGACCACCCTCATCGGCGCCGCAGTGCTCTATGGGTTTACTTCTTCGGTGGTGAAGGGGTTTGCGCTTACTCTCGGCCTTGGCGTGCTCACAAGTTTGTTTACGGCGATATTTGTAACTCAAACGTTCTTGCGTGGCGTAGCGAACACGCGACTTGGTAAGATCCGCTCACTTTTCTCATAGTATGAACATCCGACACATTCTCACGATTGGATTCGTCTTCTCGGTCATTATGATGGCGCTTGCTACTGGTTCGTTCCTCCGCTACGGATTACTCTTCGGTGTTGATGTTACTGGCGGCACGGTCATGGAAGTCTCCTTTATTGCGGAGCGCCCCGATGTAGCAACGGTGCAAGCGGTACTTGGAGCCAAGGCAGATACTCCGTGGGCCTCTGCTACGGTAACTCCGGTGAATGAGCGGGGGATGATTATCCGCACCGCACCGATCACAGAAGCAGAGCACCAGCTGTTGTTGGGCGCGCTTAAGGTGGGGCTACCTAAGAACCCGCTTATGGAAGAGAAGTTTGATTCTATTGGTCCTACTATTGGAGGTGAACTCAAAACAAAGAGCATCCAGGCAATCATTATCGTTCTTGTGTTGGTGGGCCTCTATATCGCGTGGGTGTTCCGTCGTGTGGGCCCAGTGCTCTCTTCTTGGACGATGGCATTTGCCACCCTCGTGGGTCTCATTCACGATCTCATTATCCCCGTGGGTATTTTTGCATACCTTGGGCACGTGGCTCACGTCGAGATCGGAGCCGTGTTCGTTGCGGCACTTCTGACGGTGCTCGGGTACTCTATTTCAGATACCGTCGTGGTATTTGATCGTGTCCGCGAGAATATCATTCGCGGAAATGGCCGCACCTCGTTGGATGAGATCATTCCGCTCAGCATCCGCCAGACACTAGTGCGTTCATTGAACACAACGCTTACCACGCTTCTCTCGCTTTTCGCAGTGTATTTCTTTGGAGGGGAGAGCGTGAAGTATTTCGCGCTGGCGCTCATCCTCGGTATTGGGCTGGGGGCCTATTCGTCAGTGTTTGTGGCGTCACCCCTGTTATTGTGGCTTTCGCCACGGAAGCGGTAGAGCTTATCCACAGCATAATTGACAGTATGTAAAGAAAGTGATATTCTAAAACTCATCGAAATCCTATGGCACGTTCATCACTTACTGGTATCCAAAAACTCGTCACCCGTCTCGTACGGGAAGTAGCTCCACGTAACCGCGATATTATCGCACGTCGCTTTGGTTTTGCATCGGGTCGCCGTGAGACTCTTGAGGCTATCGGCTCTAGTTATGGCATTACCCGTGAACGCGTTCGTCAGATTGAAGAAGCAACTGTTTCAGCGGTGGCAAAAGTTGCCCAGCGCGACCCAGACGTGAGCGCCGTGGTGGCCTCCGTTATTGATGTACTCCAACGTGAAGGTGGCGTCATGCGCCAAGATCTTATGTTCCAAGAGATGAGCGGTGCATCAACACTCACGACAACGAACGCAGCTCTCGTTTTTGTACTCACAGCCAGCAACCAAGTATTCCATGCCCCAGAAGGAGATCATTTCCATGCATTTTGGGCGGCGCATCGTGCGCAGGCCGACGCTTTCCGTTCCGGCATCCAAGCGCTCTCGCAGGCACTCAAGTCCCATGCTGAGCCAATGGAATGGGAAGCTTTCTGTGGTGTCGCAAAATCAACAAGCGCCGTATTAGCAACGGGCATGCCAGTCAACGAAAAGCATCTTGTTGCGGCGCTCGCAATTTCTAAAGATATTGGCAAAAACATTTATGGCCAAGTTGGTCTCTCCGCGTGGCCACAAGTGAATCCAAAAGGTATTCGCGATAAAGCATATTTAGTCCTCAAGCGCGAAGCAAAGCCACAGCATTTTTCTGCGATTACAAAACTCATTAGTTCTGCTACGTTCCCAGACGGCAAGCGTGTGAACATGCAGACAGTCCACAACGAATTGATTAAAGACAAGCGCTTTATTCTCGTGGGCCGCGGTCTCTACGCGCTCTCTGAATGGGGATATCAAGCCGGTACGGTAAAAGACGTTCTCGTGCACACTCTTAAGGAAGCAAAGTCAGCACTTCCTAAGGCTGAACTGATCTCTCGCGTTCTCGCGAATCGCATGGTGAAGGAAAGTACTATTGTCCTGAACCTGCAAGACAGTACAACGTTTGCAAAGCAGGCAGACGGTACCTACACTCTTCGTAAAGCTTAGTCCACACACCCACGGCGCCACAGGCGCCGTCGTGGTATGATACAGGGGATCGTATGTTCTCGATTCTCTCTCAGACGCTTGCTGCATTTCAACCCATACTCCCGGTAGCTCGTGTTATTGTGGGGTTCCTTTTTAGCATCTGGTGGCTGTGGTTGCCTATCGTGCTCGCGGCTCTTGCTGTGCGTCAATGGCAAGAGTATACGCGCACGCGTTATATCCGTGGCATGAAGTGGACACTTTTGGAAGTCATTCCTCCTCCAGAAGTGCAGCGAAGCCCAAAGATCGCCGAGAATTTCTTCTCAGGCTTGCACGGCATTTACGGAAGCTCTCTCAAGTGGAAGAAGATGTTTTTTGACGGGAAAATCCCCGATTGGTTTACGTGCGAGATTGTGGGCGATGCGCAAGGTATGCGTTTTTATATCCGTACGCCATCGGGCCATCGCAACTTACTTGAGTCGCACATTTTTGCGCAGTGGCCAGAGGCTGAAATTCGCGAAGCGGAAGAATATACATCACGCCTTCCGAAAGATATCCCTAATGAGCAATATGACCTCTTTGGCACAGAGCTTATTTTTACCAAAGAGCACGCATACCCCATTCGTACGTACCCATTCTTTGAAGAGCAGAGTGGCAAAGACGAATATGTGCGCACTGACCCCATGGCTGCGCTTGCTGAAGTGATGAGTTCGCTTAAGCCTGGCGAACACATATGGCTTCAACTTACCTTGCGCCCAACTGGCGGTGACTGGGTAAAGGAAGGCCAAAAAGTCGTGGATAAAATTATGGGTAAAGAGCCCAAGGTAGAGCAAACGACCGGCCAAAAGATCATTGCCCTCATAGATGCGATTGTGCCCGGTTCGAGCGGAGGCGGGGAAGAAAAGAAAGAGAAAAAAGATTTTAATGTGATGGCGCTTTCGCCTGGTCAGCGCTCGGCATTGGAGCAAATAGAAATAAAGCTTTCGAAACTTGCGTTTAAGGCCGGATTTCGTTTTATGTATGTTGCAGAAAAGGCTGCGTTTAATCGCGCGCGCATTGCTGGTGTTATTGGCTACTTTAAGCAGTTCTACGCGAATGACCTGAACTCATTTAAGCCAAATGGTGAGGTGACGACCTCTTCCGATGGAAAACTTGCATGGCTCTTCCCGTCGAATCGCGGGTTTGGAGCTGCGGAGGCGGAATATAAAAAGAAAGTCGAACTTATTGAAAAGTATCGTGGCCGTGAATTCGTGAAAGACTATGCGATCCTCAACATAGAAGAGCTTGCGACACTATGGCACTTGCCCGGCTTAAATGTAAAAGCTGCTGGCTTGCCCCGTGTTGAAGCGAAGAAGAGTACACCACCAGCAAACCTCCCGGGGTTTTAGTTTCGTGGTACACTAACATCACATGGCGTTGCCTCCAGAAAATCCGGTAGTCCTCTTCGGGCAAACAACATTCCGCAATGAACTGCGGCCTTTTGGCATTAAAATGGACGACCGTCGTCGGCACATGTATGTGATTGGAAAAACAGGTATGGGCAAGTCAGAATTGCTCAAAAATCTTGCTATTCAAGATATGCGCGATGGTCGCGGGCTTGCGTTCATTGATCCACACGGAGACCCAGTAGAAGATCTCCTTGATTTCATTCCAGCGCATCGTGTGAAGGACGTGATTTATTTCAATCCCGCAGACTTAGAGCACCCCATTGGGTTCAACGTCATGGAGCAAGTGAGCTTCGATCATCGTCACCTTGTGGCCGATGGTATGATGGCAGTATTTAAGAAGCTCTGGGTAGACCAATGGTCCGCACGTATGGAGTACATTCTAAACAACACCATCCTTGCCCTCCTTGAGGCGCCCGGTTCTACACTCCTCGGCATTAACCGCATGCTTGCCGATAAGACATATCGAAAGTCTGTGGTGGATCAAGTATCTGACACTGAAGTAAAGGCGTTCTGGACGCAGGAGTTTGCAAAATATAATGAACGTTATGCCGGAGAAGCGACGGCTGCTATCCAGAACAAAATTGGACAATTCGTATCAAATCCTCTTATTCGCAATATTATTGGACAAGAGAAATCCGCATTTGATATGCGTCGGGCGATGGATGAAGGCAAGATCGTGCTCGTCAACATTTCAAAGGGGCGCGTGGGCGAAGATGCAAGTCGTTTGCTGGGCGCTATGTTAATCACTAAGATCCAACTTGCTGCTATGTCGCGTGTCGATATAGCGAAGAGCGAGCGCAACGATTTTGTGCTTGTGGTTGATGAATTCCAAAACTTCGCCACTGCTTCATTTGCTAACATTCTCTCTGAAGCTCGTAAATTCAACTTGAGCCTAGTGATTGCGAACCAATACATTGCACAGATGGAAGATGAAGTGCGCGATGCGGTGTTTGGCAACGTGGGTACCATCGTCTCGTTCCGCGTCGGTGCGGAAGATGCCGAGATGCTCGAGAAAGAATTCGCTCCCGAATTCGTCGCACAAGACATTGTGAACCTGGGGAAGCGCCAAATTTATCTGAAACTTATGATTGATGGTGTGGCTTCAAAAGCGTTTTCTGCCATGACTATGGACACGCTACCGCCAGAAGTGAATACCGAACGGTTTAATGCCGTTGCTGCATCGCGTGCTGCGTATGGGAGGCCTCGCGCAGAGGTGGAAAAGACCATCGGAGATTGGCGCGAAGCTGGCGTTGCTCGCGATGATCGCGATGATCGCGAACCAGAAGATCGCCCCCCTTACCGCGAGCAATCTTTCAGTCAGCCGCGTCCGCAGGGGGATCGTCCTCCTCGCCGTTCTCGGGGCGGTGGAGGCGGCGCGCGAGGTGGGCAGCAGCAACGCCCAGCGCCTAGTGGGAAAATAACCGTCTCGGTAGGTGGAAAGGAGCTTTCTCTTTCAGAGGCAATGCGCCAGGGCGTTATGCCATTTACGTCACAGAAAAAAGAACAGAGTCAGCCGCCAGAGCCGCGTCAACGCATGGACAACGAAGAGCTTCGTAAAGTTCTCGCGGCTGCGCTTGGCAAAGAAGTGCCCGTAGCCTCAACTGCAGATGAGCGGATGAATGTTGAAAAATGAGCCATATCTGATACACTAGGCCCTGCATTTGCCCCTATAGCTCAGCTGGTAGAGCAGCTCCCTTTTAAGGAGACGGTCCCAGGTTCGAGTCCTGGTGGGGGCACTAGTATTACATTTTCAGATTTATGAATATTCGTACGCATGTGATCGCAGGAATGCTCGTGCTTTTAGTAGGTGCCGGATTTTTTATTTTTAATAAAGAGGAAAAAACAAATAACGTAGAAAGCGCCATCGAGCAAGACGTGCGCACCGCCATCGAAAAGGTAATTGTTGATGCGAAAAGCGTGGATCGTATTTCTCCTCGTGCCGCGATCAATTCTATACGCATTACTCAACAGGTAATAGCCCTCGACTTTAATCAGGAAGTCGCATCACATGGGCAGGCCGCTTTTGAAGATTTCTTTCGGACAATTTCGAATGTTATTCATCCGATTATCCAAGGGGATGGTATAGACTCCACATATTCTGAGCTTGAATTCATCATTCGCATTAATGGGGAGCCCTTGGAGACATTCTCTTGGTAGCCTCGTTGTTAACTTCTCTGGCGATAGTTTTTGTAAAAGAAAGAGCGCTCGGGGGGAGCGCTCGGGGGAACGAAAGAACGGATGAAGAACGGGGTGGATCAGACCCTCGTTGTGGTTCGAGGTATGCCTCCTCGTTCGGCTAAAGGGGTTGCCACCACCTTGGACGTAGTTGTCTGTCTTTCGCTACGTCCGTTTGTGTGGTACCTACTTTTGCCATCCCACCTCTACTAATCGGCCTCGACTTGCAAGGTCCTTCTAAGGCCGTACGGTATGAGGTTTTGAACCCACAGTTGTAAGAACTGTTATCCCTGATTTGAGTCTATGCCTTGCTCGTTGAGCCGGAGCTCGCAGTAACTTAGCATAGCTTCACGTTGGTGTGAACAACGTGCTAGGCACCCCGCCTAAGGCTGTGAACCAAGGGGAGGTGGAGCTAGGGGAATATCTTCAAGGATCTGATCCGCCTGGCGAGAGGGTATCATCGCGCGGTAAAGCCGTCAAGAACCGTAGATTTCATCCAAAAGGTTGCGTGCTGCACCTATTCTTCCTGCTCGTTCGGTGCGGTCTTTCTCCTCTAGGGCGCGCATGATATCAGAGAGTTTGAATGCTCGTACCTCTTGAGTGGGATCGTGGGGTTCTGGGGACATTGCTTCTCGCTCTGCTCGTGCTTTTGCTTCGGCATTTTTGCGCATGACTTCTTGTGCAATGCGCCACGCTTTTTCACTGTCTTCTGGCGAGAGGCGCTGGGCAGTATCAAGGGGAGGTCGTGGCTTTTCGCGCACGCCAGCTTCTTGTAGTTTGCGGGCAAGCTCGCGACCCACTTCAGGGCTAAGTGTTTTTGGTTCTTCTGCGTGAGATCCGCTTTCCATACGCACAGGATATCACATTGCACATTCTTTTTGGACAGCATATCATGCAGGATATGGCAGGATTTCACACAAACATAGAAAAAGATACTCTCGAGAATGAGAACTATCGAAAGGTGATCTACACCGCACAGCACATGCAAGTGGTGCTCATGACGCTTCGTGCCGGCGAAGAGATTGGTATGGAAACGCACGCAGAGCACGATCAGTTTATCCGCGTAGAAAATGGCGAAGGCAAGGCATATTTGAATGATTCCGTATACGACCTTGCGGACGGTTCCGCAGTCGTGATCCCTGCGGGTACGCAGCATAATATTGTGAATACGGGGAGCGGGCCGATGCGTTTATACACCATCTATACTCCACCTGAGCATCCCGATGGCACGCTCCAAGCGACGAAGGCAGAAGCCGACGCTGCACACCACTAAGAACAGGGCCCGGAAACGGGCCTTTTCTGTGGGGAGCGTGATGTGGTACGATTGGCCATCATGGCAAAAGAAACGTGGGTCAAAGACATTGCTGGTTTAGCGGGCACAGAGGTTGAGCTCTATGGATGGATCGCGAACCGTCGCGATCATGGCAAGTTGATTTTTATTGATATTCGAGACCGATCTGCTTCGGCGCAGGTTGTGTTCACGCCCTCCTCTCCTGGGTATGAAGAGGCGCAGAAGCTTCGGAATGAATGGGTAGTGCGCCTCAAGGGTCTTGTCAAAGAGCGGCCCGCAAAGATGGTGAATGCAGAGCTTCCTACGGGATCGGTAGAAATAGAACCAACAGCGCTTGAGATTCTTAATGAGTCTCCAACGCCTCCATTCCCACTTGATGGTCCTGGATATGATATTGGCGAGGAGCACCGTATGGAGTATCGCTATCTTGATATGCGTCGGGATCGCCTCGCGCGCACGTTAGAAATGCGTCATAAAGCCGCGCTCGCTATCCGCACGTGGCTTTCAGATCGTGATTTTCTCGAAGTAGAAACACCTATTCTTACGAAGTCTACGCCAGAAGGCGCTCGTGACTACGTGGTGCCCTCACGCCTATACCCAGGTTCGTTTTATGCATTGCCACAGTCACCACAGCAATACAAGCAGCTGCTTATGGCGGGAGGGGTTGAGCGCTATTTCCAGATTGCGCGGTGCTTCCGCGACGAAGACACACGTGGCGATCGTCAGCCAGAGTTTACGCAGCTCGATATGGAGTTAAGTTTTGTGAACCGTGAAGATGTCATGGCGCTGAATGAAGAGCTTCTTATTCACTTAGTGCAAAAACTGTGGCCTGAAAAGAAGATTCAAGAGATCCCATTCCCGCGCATTTCATATAAAGATGCGATGGAAAAATACGGCACTGATCGTCCTGATCTGCGCGCCGATAAAGAAGACCCGAACCTTCTCGCGTTTTGTTGGGTCATTGATTTCCCATTCTTTGAGAAAGTAGATGGCGGAGGGTGGACGTTCACGCACAACCCGTTTTCTGCGCCCAAGCCAGAGTATATGGCCGACCTTCTTGCGCAAAAGAATATTGGCGATATTCTGACTACACAGTACGACATTGCGTTAAATGGCTTTGAGATTGGCGGCGGAAGTATTCGCAATTTTCAACCACAGGCACTGCGTGCCGTGTTCGAAATCATGGGGTTTGCTCCAGAGCGCATCGAAGCTAACTTCGGCCACATGCTTAAGGCGCTTGAGTTCGGGGCACCGCCGCATGGTGGTATCGCCTGGGGATTCGATCGGTTTATGGCTCTTCTTCAAAATGAACCAAACATTCGCGAGGTGATCGCATTTCCAAAGACGGGGGATGCGCGAGACCTTATGATGCAGAGCCCTTCGCCGATTGAAGAAAAGCAGCAGCGCGAGTTGCACATCGTGACTCGTTCGTAGGAGGCACACCTTTTTATGGGACGCATTTATGGAGCAACAATTGTTGTGATCGGTGGCGTCATGGCGCTTGGTATAAGCGCCTTTGTGCATTGGCCAACGCCTCCCGCGGCAGAGGTGGCGCCAGCGTGGGGGCAGGCGCTCTCGGGCATCAATGATGCACAAGCATACCTTCTTCCATTAGCAGAATCGAACATCTTTCCGGCTCGCAAGGCGGGTAGTGCGGATGCTATCACGGGTGCTCGTGCGGCATATGTGTTTGATGTGGCTACGTTGCGGCCACTCTTTGCAAAAAACGAAGACATGCGCGTTCCCATTGCATCACTCACAAAGATCATGAGTGCAGTGGTGGTGCTGGAACGTCTTCATGCTCAAGATGTGGTGACGGTAACCGCGGAATCGATCCGTGTTGATGGCACAAAGCGCGATCTCTCCGCGGGTGATCGCTTCACTGTCGGAGATCTCATGCGCTTTATGTTGGTGCAATCTTCGAACGACGCCGCCGCGGCGCTTTCGGTATATGCTCGTGAGCGAGGCATTGATTTTATTAAAGAGATGAATGATACCGCCGCGCGTATTGGCATGACACATACCATATTTAAAGATCCCGCGGGACTTGATGATACGGCGCACGCAACGGCGCGCGATCTCGGTTTTCTCATTCGCTACGCATTGCGGTACGAGCATCAGATCTTCGAACCCCTCCGCGAGAAAACATTTGTGCTCGAAACCGTTGATGAAACGCGCGCCATCACAGTAACGAATACGAATCAACTCCTTGATACATTAGAGGGGATTCGTGGTGGGAAAACGGGGTATACAGATGGTGCGCGGGGGTGTATGATATTGCTCGTACAGGTGCCAGAAACACGTGATACCATCGCCGCAGTTGTGCTCGGCTCTGAGGATCGTTTCACCCACACCGCAGAGCTCGTTACTTGGGCGCGCACAGCCTTTCAGTGGCAATAATCTATGGACGTCTCAATCGCCTTCGAACAATTCACTGTCTTCAATGTCGTCCGCCTTTTTGCGGTGGGCACCATCGCATTTGTGGTGAATCTCATTGTTACGTGGCTTTGGACAAAGGTGCTTTTTAAATACTTTCGACCAGGTAAGGAAATTGAAAAAGAAGGTGCGCCTGTTTTTAACGCACTCCATAAAAAGAAAGAAGGGACACCAACCATGGGAGGGCTTCCTATCTGGTTCACCGTCGCGCTTATAGCGGGCGTCTTCGCAGTTCTTTCACTTACCGTTGATGGATTTTGGTCAAAGATGAGCTTTCTCTCTCGGCCGCAGACCTATCTACCCCTTGGGTTTTTGGTTGTCGCTGGGTTAGTGGGTATGGCGGACGACGTGTT
>JBBTYA010000007.1:0-42601 GCA_038061995.1 Patescibacteria group bacterium
AATCTCCCGCCCGATGAAATAAACATTATCCGTTCGGAGCAGAGCTATGGCTGGCCGTTTTGCTATGGCGATCAGGTGCGTGATACGAAATTTAATCCAGGGAACTTCTCGCGCACTGATATTCAAACAGATTGTGCAAAAACCATTCCAGCAGCTATCGAGCTCCCCGCGCACTCTGCGCCGCTGGGGATAGCGTTCATTCCCGCAAAGGGTTGGGGAGAGCTGGGCGGTCAATTACTAGTGGCATACCATGGTTCGTGGAACCGCAGTACACCAACAGGATATAAAGTGGTGCGCTTTAATGTAGATGCACAGGGGAATGTGAAAGACTCTGGCGACTTCATCACGGGTTGGCTTACGAACGGTAAGCTCTTTGGTCGCCCAGTAGATTTGAAATTCGGCCCCGATGGTGCGCTGTATATCTCTGATGACTCTGCGGGTGCTGTGTGGCGTATTGCTCCTCAATCATGATGTTATTGCGTCAGCGTATCGTAGTGTATGTATGTGGCGCGCTCTTGCTTGCGGCCACGGTTGTGCCCGCTGTGCCCGATGCGGACACCTGGTTTCATCTGCGCATTGGTGAAGAACTACTGACGAGTGGATCGTTTCTGCGCACTGAAGTGTTCTCTTTCACACAGTTTGGCACGCCGTGGGAAAACCACGAGTGGTTATTTCAGGCAGTGGCGGCGTTTGTGTGGCGTGTAGGTGGGTGGCCTTCGTTGGCGTGGTTCTCCGCATTGTGTGGCGTTGCTGCGCTTTTGCTCTCGTGGAGGGGCAGCCGTTTTTCATGGCACACTTTGTTATTGGGCGTTCTGGCATTGGGGGCGCTCACTCCTTTTATAACAGCTCGCCCACAACTGTTTGCATATATGGGCTTGGCGGGGATGCTGTATGTATTAGAGAAACTGTTTGAGTGGCAGACGTGGCGATGGGGCGCACTTCTTGGCGGCATTCTTTTGTTCTGGGCGAATACGCATGCTTCCGTTATCTTGGCGCTTGCAGTAGGCGTCGTGTACGCTCTTGATGTGGTGTGGGGGAATCTTTCGCGCGTGTCCCCTGCTACTAAAAAATTATTCGGTATCTCTCTGGGCGCTGGGCTTCTCTCTACGCTGGTCAACCCACTCGGACTTTCGATCTATACCTACGCGTTGCAGCCGTTGCGCCAAGCGGACGTATTTTCTGTGCTTCTTGAAACAATGCCACTTACTGCGCACCTCGGGACTGACCAAGGGCTCCTTATAGCGTTGATGCATGTGATCATTGGGGCGCTGGCGCTGTGGTATGCTACGCGACCTGATGCGCGTGCCTTTCGCACGCTTGGTCTGGGAATTCTTTTCTGGGTTATGCCGTTTGTTTCCATGAAGTATGTGCCGTTTGCGTGGATGGCTCTTCTTCCTATGGCATTTCATGCACTCACACGTCTACGCGTGTCTGATCGCATAGGGTGGGCATGTGCCGCGCTTTCTCTTGCCGGAGTGCTTTTCTTTGGATGGCATGCCGGAGCTGGGTTTCGTGATCCATACGCAGTGTGGCCACGAGAGCTTTTCTCATTTGTGGATGAGCATATTCCGGTTGATGTGCGGATGTATCATCCGATGACGTGGGGAAACTACATTATAGCCCACACTCCTGAACGCAAGGTATTCTTGTGGGGCGGATGCGCGTGTTTCTATGGAGATACATTCTATGATGCTGAAGCGTTTGCGAAGGGCGAGCGCGTTGATGAGCTTTTACAGAAGTATCAGTTTGATGTCGCATTAGTGCGTCCGTGGGAGTCGGCGGCATATGCCCTTTCTACACGACCTGACTGGGCACTTATCTATTGGGATGACTTTGGCATGGTATTTGTCAGGCGGAACACCGCATACGCTTCACTCATACAGGAATTTGAGCTGCCTATTACCTATATCAACGATACTGTTGAAGCAACGCTCCGCAAAGTATCCGAATCAGCTCTCCCAGCGCTCTTGGGAGGGTATGCGAAGGCGATTGAGCGATCTCCGTATGCCGTGTTGCCACGTATGCGCTTGGGGATGTTCTTCCAGGCGCTCGGTCGATGCGACTTAGCTAGAGATACTTGGCTACCGCTTTCTGGTGAGGGTATCGCTCGTGGAATTGCGTATCGCAAACTTGCGGAATGCTATGACACGCTTGGGGATATTGCTGCGCGTGACTATGCCCGCGAGATGGCGCAAAAGCATGCTGAAAAAATGATCTCTGGCTAGGGCGCCCATAGGATTGCGCTGACGCTTTTTGCTTGGCATACTTATCTTCACCTATGTTTGGATCTTCTGTGCAACAACGTTCCCGTACGCTCATGCTGATCGGCTTATGTGTTTCAGTGTTCTTTGTGTATGCAACAAATCTACAGAATCCGCTTTTCTGGGATGATACTGATTGGATCGTGAATAACCCTGCGGTGCATAGCATCTCATGGGATACGATACAGTTTTGGTTTTCACACAACACGCTCGCAGGCATTGGTTTACAGAGTAACTACTATCGCCCGTTTCTCTTTCTTACGTTCGCGATCAACTACGTTATATACGGAGCCGCGCCACTTGGTTATCATCTTGTGAACAACCTTCTGCACATTGTGAACGTGGTGTTGGTGTTTGTGTTGCTGGAGCGTGCATTTAAGCAGCGCTTTGTCCCATTCATTGTTGCGGCGGTGTTTGGTCTGCACCCACTGCAGACAGAGGCGGTAACCTATGTTGCTGGTCGTGGAGATCCCTTACATGTCTTTGGTATGCTCGCGGCATTATGGATGGTGCTCAAAGCGGGTGAAATGCGCTCGCGGCGCTGGTACGTTGGCGCCATGCTCACAAGCGTACTGGCGCTCCTGAGTAGGGAAACTGCGGTTATTTTCCCACTCCTTGCTTCGGTCTATTTCCTTTCTTTTGTAGAGGTGGGCACGGTACGTCAGGCGATCGTGAGTGCTCTTCGACGGCTGTGGCCATTTTTCGGCATCTCATTGGTATATGGCATCTTGCGTCTGACCATTCTCAATTTTGAGAACACGCTCAACTTTTTTGCGCAGAGCAATCCATATACGGAAAGCATTTTTGTACGTCTTATGACGTTTGCTTCGTTGCTTGTGGAATACGCACGTATGTTTATGTGGCCTACGGGGTTACACATGGAGCGCTCGGCGGTGGTGTATACGCACCTTTTCCAGCTTCCCGTACTTCTCCCCGTCCTAGCACTCGGGGCTCTCTTCGGAGTGCTTCTTGTGCTGATACGGCGCATGGGGCGCATTGAAAATGGTCGGCCAAGCGTTGGACATATATTGTTTTTTGCGCTGGGATGGTTTTTCTCATGTATGGCGCTTACGTCCGGTATCACGCCGGTGAACGCGCTCATTTACGAACACTGGCTGTATCTTGCGATGGTGGGCCCCCTTACGGCGCTTGCGTGGTTTATGTGGCAGGCGTGGAGTAGGGCGACGCTCTCATGGGCGCGTCCAGTTATTGGCGCTTTGTTTGCCGCGGTACTCGTCACATACAGTATTCTGTCTATCCAACGTAATCGTTTGTGGGGTGATCCACTCGCATTTTATCTCGACATCCTTCGCTACGAACCTCAAAGTGCACGTATTAATAACAATGTAGGGAATTTGTATTATGACCGCGGCGAGTATGCGCGCGCAGAAGAATACTATTGGAAAGCTGTTGCTGCAGAAGATACGTTTCCGCAGCCGCACTACAATATTGGCAGTATCTTATTAGCACGAAACGATGTGTACGGTGCGCGCATAGAATTTGAAAAAGCAATTGCGATCGATCCTGCGTTCCCTTATGCATACGAAGGTCTTGCGAGTATCGCTGCGAAGGAGGGCGACCTTGCAGTGGCGAGAGATATGATACAAAAATGGGTAGCACTTCTCCCTTCACATCCTATCGGCTATCTCAACTTGGGGCGCATCGAGGCGAAGATTGGCAATGTTGCAGAAGCGCGCGCTGCGCTACAAAAGGGCATGTCGCTGGCGACGCCCGGGAGCGAGTTATATACACTTCTTGAAAAGGAGTTGAGCTCTCTTGAGTAGCTTGGTATGATGCCCCATATGCAGAAATCACTTATTGTAGGCTCAATTATTGCTGGTGCGGTGCTTGCTCTGGCGTGGGGCGTTGTTCGCTGGGATGATGCGCGCCACGGAGCTTCGCCATCTCCTAGTGTTGTGGTAAGCCCAGATGTGTCAGCCTCACCGCTACCCAGTGGTTCCGCGCTCCCGAGCACGAAACCTCGCCCAACCGTAACGCCGTTTGCCGGTCCTACGGGTCTTACGGCTCCAGCTTCTTGTACGCTAGAAGGGTCGGTGCGCTTTTTGAGTAAAGACACCTATGAATCTCGAAATGCGCGTATCTCGTGGGAGAATGTTGATAGTCGTGGACGTAACATTGTGTGGAAGACATCTCCATCTGGTGGATTGAACATTGGGCCAAATATTTTTGAGTCTATTGGTATTCCGAAAGGATCTTCAGATATTACCGTTGCGTTACCGGCGAATCCTGCAAAGCGCTATACATTGAGCGCGGAGATCGGGTACGGGCAAATTGTTGATGGTAATGTGGCAGTGAAGCAGGCAAAATGTTCTGGTTCTATTGTAGTGGATGTGGCATTTTAGGGTATGGCATTTCTTGAGCACGCACTGAACGCACGCACTCTTTGGGCTGTCTTTCTGACAGCCCTCGTGCTTTCTGCGGTTCTCTTTACGCCAAGTATCGGTGGAGCGTTTGTATTTGATGATGGCATTGTGATTGTAGGGAATCCGCTCATCGGCGGAGTGCCCGATGTGGGGGAGATTTTTAGTACCTCGTATCATGCCTATCAGCCGCGTACGGGATTATATCGACCGCTCGTGATCCTTTCGTACGCGCTCAATGCGTGGCTCTTTGGTGACGGGCCAGTGTCATTTCATCTCGTGAATATCGTATTACACGCCGGCGTTATCAGCGCGGTGTTTGTGCTTGCGCGCATGCTTGCCTCGCCCCGCGTTGCGGGTGTTACTGCCTTAGTATTTGCTGTGATGCCAATACACGTAGAAGCGGTGGCCTCTATCGTGGGTAGGGCGGAGCTTATGATGGCGCTTGGTTTTCTCGGAACGGTGATTGCCGGGCTTTCGGGACGTCCTCTTCTTTCAGCGACGCTTCTGTTACTCGGGCTTCTCTCAAAAGAAACTGCCATTGCCGCGGTGCCAGTGCTTGGCGTGCTGTTGTGGTATCGCGGAACTGCAATAGTAGAGATACTCAAAAAACTTCGCTGGCACGGTTTTGCTCTTGGGCTATTTTTCGCGCTTCGTGCGCGGGTGTTGGGTGAATATGCATTTTCTACCGATGCATCGATGGTATACAACCCCATTGCTTTTGCGCCCTCTTGGTTCGCGGGATTGAGCATGGCATTGCGGGTTGTGTGGGAAGGATTCTTGCGCGCGTGGGCTCCACTCTCACTCTCTTCAGATTATTCGTATAGTGTCTTTTCTCAGGCGTCGGTATTTGGCACTGTGGCCGGAGCTTTTATTGTGTGCGCTGCTCTTATCGGGATGGCGCGCTACCGTAGCCATCTTACTGGATACGCAAGCGTCTTGTTTCTTTTCCCACTTCTTGTGGTCGCGAATATCCTGCTTCCTATTGGGACGATCTTTGCTGAACGGCTTTGGTATGTGCCATCTGTGGGGCTCGCGCTTCTCGCGGGCAGCCTTTTCTTCTGGCTCTATGATCGGTGGAGGGGCGTTGTGCGCGCAGGAGGGGCGGCACTTGTGGTGATGTATGCGGCTATTTCATTCCAGCGCTCCGGCGTGTGGGTTTCTGAAGAGGCATTGTTCCAGAGCGCATTTGCCGCACAACCAGAAAGCGTGGTGAATCAAACAAATATGGCGTATCTGGATCTCAAAAATGAACGCCTTGCCGATGCGCGTGCACGCATTGATACGGTACTTGCGAAAGCGCCCGAGCATGCTCCTGCGCTCAATTTGGCGGGAGCTATCGCGCAACGTCAGGGCGCGTATACGGACGCAGAGGCATTTTGGAAGCGGGCGATACAAGTGCGCCCAGATTATCTCAATGCATATCGGGGCTTGGGCGCACTGTACTATGATGCGGGCTATTTTGCCGATGCCCGCGCTGTTCTTTCTGACGCACTTGCGATATATCCTCGATGGAGCGAAGTGTGGTATCTCGCACTTGTTGATATCGCACTGGGGAGGACAAGCGACGCGGGAGTACTATTAGATGCATACGCGCACAAAGCGGTGCCTGATGAGCTCGCATTCGCGCGGGCATTGCTGGCGCACGCAGAGGGGCGTACCGCAGATACCCTGCTTTTAAAGGAGCGCATTTCTTCACCGCGGCTATTGCGTGCGCTGGAAGAGGTACTCACGCCATGATGTCAAAAGGTCACTACGGCATTTTGCTACTCCTTCTCGGCGCACTCATGGCGCTCTCGAGCGTGCATACGCTCACCTCTATTAACCAAGACATTGGGCGTCATCTTCGTCTTGGAGAGATTATTACTTCAACTCGCTCCGTACCCGCCACGAATCTTTTTTCCTATACTCATCCCTACCAGCCATTTCTGAATCACCACTGGCTCGGGGAAGTTTTTTTCTACTGGCTCTCGCGCGTGGACGGAGTTGCGGGGCTCATTCCCATAAAAGCGGTTATATTAGGCATCGCTTTTATGCTTGCGATTGCAAGCACGTGGCGGCGCGACAGCGCGCACCTCATGGGCTTTGCGGCACTTATCGCGTGGGGCGTGATGATTGAGCGCACGGATGTGCGACCTGAAATATTCAGCTATCTCTTCACGGGGTGGTTTCTCTTTGTGCTATTTCGCTATCCGCAGAGTAGGTTACGGTGGACACTCCCATTTGTGCAGGCGATATGGGTGAATACACACATCACTTTTTTTATGGGTCCGCTGATATACCTCTGTGCGGTTGGTGGCGATATTGTGCGCACCTTTCCCTTATGGCGCGATACGCTGCGCCGGTGGGTACCATTCGGCGCGGTATTGGCGCTCTCGCTCATGGTGAATCCTTGGGGCATTGCGGGCGCGCTCTATCCGCTGCAGATTCTTTCCGGATATGGGTACTCGGTGCTTGAAAATAAGGGCCCATTCTTCTTACTCGCCTGGGGATATCCGATGGTTACGACTGTGATGCTTTTTGTACTTGCTGGCTGTACTCTCGCGTACAGTTTTATTACGGGGAGCCGTGTGCGTCAGGTTGCTGGGCCGGTTCTCTTGGCGCTGATAACGTTTGTGTTCGCACAAATCATGATTCGCAACTATGCTCTTTTCGCGTTGAGTGGTATCGC
Source organism: Patescibacteria group bacterium (assembly GCA_038061995.1). GTDB lineage: Bacteria > Patescibacteriota > Minisyncoccia > 2-02-FULL-40-12 > GWA2-44-9. Next base: position 7,314 of record JBBTYA010000007.1, read on the forward strand.
GGCGCTGGGAGCGCTTGCACAGCAACATCCTATTCGATTGCGACAGGGGTTCTGGATATCCGGAGTACTTACTGTGCTTCTTGGGGCGAGCGTTGTGAGTGGGCAATTTTTCCCACTCGTTCGTCTACCGCAACAATTTGGCGCCCATGTTCCCGTTGGTGCGCAGGCGGCTGTTGATTTTATTCGAGAGCACAAACTTCGTGGCCCTTTGTTTAATAATTTTGATATCGGCAGTTTTCTTATCTGGAAATTGCCAGAAGAAAAAGTATTTGTTGATGGACGGCCGGAAGCATATCCATCCGACTTTGCATCATCGGTATATATCCCCATGCAAGAAGATGCGACGGTATGGGAGCGCGAGCGTGCTCGCTGGAATATCCAGATGATCGTGTGGTCACACCGAGATCTCACTCCGTGGTCCCGCACATTCTTAGAGCGAATGGAAAAAGATGCAGATTGGAAAGAGGTGTATCGGGATGGCTCTACGTTGATTTTACTTCCGAAGGAGATCGCTCGCGCACGAGGGTTATAAAAAGGCGTTCGTACGCAGCAATCATGCTTTGCAGAGAGAAGCGCGTGACGATGCGCTGGTGGGCTTCCATGGTGAAATCATGCGCAAGACGTGCGTCCGAGATGAGCGCATGTACTCGCTGAGCAAGGAGCGCGGGGTTTTGTGGCTCAATGAGAAAGCCGTTTTCGTTATCGCTCAGTATCTCTGGTATGCCGCCAACACGCGTTGCGATGCTCGGTATTTTTGTTGCCATCGCTTCAAGGAGTGCCCAGGGGAACCCTTCCTTTACTGATGAGAGGGCAAACACATCAAAGGCAGGGAGAAGCTGTTTTGCATCGTGGCGCTGTCCTAGAATGTGTACTCGCTCATGTAGGCCAAGGCGATGAATGAGTTGTTCAAGCGTTGGGCGTTCGGGGCCATCGCCAATGATGATCCAGTGTGCGTGTGGACCGAAGTGCGATGCAGCTCGGATAAAGGTAGCGAGATCTTTTGCAGGATAGGCATTTGCTATCGTGCCAATGACTATTGTTTCATCAGAAAGGGGGCGCTGTATTGCCTCTGCGATGTGTGCTCGCGCTTCGCCTTTTGTATAAGGCGTGGGGTAGGGGTCAATGCCATTATGAATAGCGACGAGCTCCTTTCGGGGAACGATCTGATGCGCGACGCCTGCTTTGCGATCGGACTCACTATTCACCACGATGATGTCTTTCCAATGTGCGGACCACCGTTCGAGCGTTTGATAGAGCCATTGGAGTGACGGGTGAATAGGGTCACGGAATTGCCACCCGCCGATGCGATATACCACGCGTAGATGGGGAAGTGTTTTTTTACAGAGGCGAGCAGCGATGGCACCGATAGCACCCGCTTTTGAACTATTTAGAAAAAGAATATCTGGCTTTTCAGCGAGGATGCGCTCGCGTATTTCGCGGATGCATTGCAGATCGTGCCACGGAGAGATGGCCCGGCGCAATGAGTGGATCGGATGATAGGAGATATGCTCGGGAAGCGCTTCGTGGAGAGCGTGATTGCCATCTGGCCCCGCAGAGACGGAAAATGAAAAGCGCTGAGCGTCGCTATGGGTGACGAGCTCGGTGATAAAACGCTGAGCACCGCCCATGTCCGACTGGGTAATGATGCAGAGAATGTGAGTGCGAGCTTGTGGTTCGTGGGGCACGGGGACGTTGTTTTACGTAGCTATGCGCGCTATGATAGTACCAATCCGTGGCCCATTCAGCAAGCAATATTCTTGTCTTTTCTCCGGCGTTCCGACCCCTCATTGGCGGGTCGGAATTAGCACTTGAAGCACTCATGCGGCATATGCCAGAGCGTTCTTTTGTGGTTATTACACCCCGTCATTCTCCACGCTTTCCCCTTTCGGAGTCTCAGGGCAATGTGCGCGTAAGACGTGTGGGGTTTGGTATTGCCTGGCTCGATAAGTACGTATTTATATTGTGGGGAGCTTTTGTCGGGCTTCGTGAGGCTCGTGGTGCTTCGGTACTCCACGCATACCAGGCGTCATATGCGGCCCTTGCGGCGCTCATTGTCCGACTTGTTTCCGGCACCCCCCTTATTGTGACGCTCCAAGAAGGTGCTGATTTTCAAAAACAGTCTTTTCTGGTGCGCGCAGGGAGGTGGCTTGCGGTGCGATGTGCGGATACTGTCACGGCGATTAGCTCTCCGTTAGTGAGTTATGCTCAGAGTGTGCGTCGTGGCGGCCGCGTGATCCTCGTTCCTAATGGCGTCGATCCCGCACCTCTTCTTTTACATGAAGAGCGTGAGCGCGTGCGGTCGGCGTGGGGAGTGCAGGGTGGAGATGTATGTATATACTCTGCAAGCCGCCTCGTTTCTAAAAATGGTATCGATGTATTACTCCATGCGTGTGTAGACCTCTCTTTTCCGTGGCGTTTAGTGATTGCGGGCACGGGCAACGATGAAGCATCTTTACAGAGTCTAGCAACACATCTTCGGGTGAGCGATCGTGTTGTGTGGCTTGGCTCAGTGGCTCATGCGCAGATACTTTCCGAGCTGGGCGCTGCGGACATCTATGCTCGCCCGTCTCGTTCAGAGGGCCAGGGGATTGCCTTTCTAGAGGCAATGGCCGCAGGCGTGCCCGTCGTCGCATCGCAGCGTGGAGGACTGCGTGATTTTGTACATGATGGGGAAACTGGATTTATATGCGACCCCGACGATATTCGTTCCGTTACCCGGGCGCTTACGCGTGCGGCACAGAATAGTGCAGAGCGAGCAGGAGTGGCTTCCCGTGCGAGCGAGATGGTTGCTCGTGAGTACTTGTGGAGCCTTATTGCCCCACGCATGGCCGCAGTGTACGATACCTTGGCATGAAAAAGCTCTCCATCGTTATCCCCGTATTTAATGAGGCTGCGACGCTACCGAAGCTTTTTTCGGCCATTGACGCCGTTTTATTGCCTGAATGGGAGAAAGAGCTCGTGATTATTGATGATGCGTCAACAGACGACACTGCTCATGTGATTGCCGCCCATATGCGCCCGGGATGGATTTCGGTGCGCCACGCTCACAATCTTGGGAAGGGTTCTGCTGTTCGTACGGGTTTTGCAAAGGCAACAGGAGACGTGGTTCTTATTCAAGACGCAGATTTGGAATACAGCCCGAAAGAGTACCCGCTCCTTCTTGAGCCCATTCTTTCTGGCGATGCAGATGTGGTGTATGGTTCGCGATTCATATCCGCATTTCCCCGTCGCGCGCTCTATTTCTCTCACTATGTTGCGAATGTGTTTTTAACGCTTCTATCTAATGTGTTTACGGGGCTCAATCTTTCCGACATGGAAACTGGGTATAAAGTATTTACGCGCGATGCGCTCTCGCGTATTTTGCCTCACCTGAGCGCCGCGCGTTTCGGTATCGAGCCAGAAATTACTGCACGCGTGGCGCAGCAGCAATTGCGCATCTATGAGGTGGGTATTTCGTATCGTGGCCGCACGTATGCAGAGGGGAAGAAGATCCGCTGGGCTGATGGCGTTGCGGCGGTGTGGCATATTATACGTGCATCATTATTCTCATGAATACCACGAAGACTCCACTATTAGTGATCGCAACGGGCATCTACCCACCTGACATTGGTGGTCCCGCAACCGTTGCTCAGTCGGTGGCCCGTGCGTTTCGTGATCGGGGTGTACGAGTGCGCGTGGTAACGTTTGGTCGAGGCGTAGGCGAGGAAGGAATTACTCTCTATCGTGTGTCTCGCTGGCTACCATGGATTGTACGCCATGTGGTGTATGTGTTTCGTGTGTGGCGTGCGAGTGCTGGCGCTTCTCATGTTCTTGCGCTCTCTGCGAAAACGCCGGGTGTTGCGGCGCACATTGCGCGCATCATGCGAGGGGTGCCCGTGACCGTACGAATCGCGGGTGATTATGCGTGGGAGTATGCCATACAAAAACGCATTACTCTTTTACTTATCGATGATTTTCAAAGTGCGCCTGTAGGGGGGTGGGCGGGCATGCTACGTCGTATTCAGCGATGGGTTGTCCGGCGCAGTGCTCGTGTAGTGGTTCCTTCCCAGTATTTACGCTCCATTGTGCAAGGGTGGGGGTATGATGCTGAACGTATTATGGTTGTCCCGAATGCCGTTACCTTCGCGCCGTCAGATCTCTCGCGCCAAGATGCGCGTACGCGCATTGGTATCCCGGGCGCCCTCATTGTTTCCGTTGGCCGCCTCGTTCCGTGGAAAGGGTTTCGTATGCTTATTAAGATCATGCCCCAGCTTTTGGAATTAAATCAGTTCTTCCGATTAGTGATCGTAGGAGACGGGCCCGAGCGAGACATCTTGCGCACGATGGCAAAGAACCTTGGTCTTGAGAAAAAAGTTTTTATTGTGGGGTCGAAATCACATGAAGAGTTGCCACTCTACTTGGCCGCGGCAGATCTCTTCGTATTAAATACTGGCTACGAAGGATTTTCACATCAGATTATAGAAGCGATGGCCGCAGGTGTTCCCGTTATCACGACCACTGCGGGGGGAAATAGAGAAGTTATTGCGCAAGGAGAGAATGGCCTCATGGTGAAATACAATGATGAATTTAATCTCCGTGAGGCGATCCGTGCGCTCTGGGATATGCCAGAATTGCGGGAACAATTTTCTGAAGCGGGAAAAGTGACCGCGCGTATCTACAATGAGGAGCGCATGCGCGATGCGTGGGTGACTGCATTACAACTATGAGCAACACGCTTCTTATGGTGAGTGGTGATCGCATGCTTGCCGCTGGAATGGAAGGAGCGTTCTTCCAGATGCTCTCTGAATTTCACAAGCACTGGGATCGTATTGATATCATTGTCCCCCGCGTTCCGCGAGGCCGGGTTGTGCGCAACAATCCATTTCCCAATGTATTTGTACACGCATCTTCATTGCCACTTGCATTTCAACCACTACATATCATTCGTATGGGACTGCGCCTCGCTAAGGAGCGCACATATAGCGGAATCACTATTCATGAATACCCGCCGTTCTATAACGGTATTGGAGGGCTTGTCTTGGCAAGGCGCTTGAGTCTTCCGGTGCTTCTTGAGATTTTTCATATTCCAGGCATCCCGCGCGCGGGCTCTTTCCGCGAGATTGTGTATCGCTTTCTTGCGCGCGTCGTATTGCCCATTGAAGCTCGACTTGCTTCTGGAGTGCGGGTTATGAATAAAGGGGAGGCAGGGAAGTGCTTAGAGGCGTGGGGGATTGCAAAAGAGCGTATCCACCTTATCCCGACACTCTTTTTATCAGATATTCCTGAGAGGGTTTTGGAGGCTCCTACGCACGATTTTATCTTTGCAGGACGTATTGAGCGCAACAAGGGAATAGAGCGCTGTATTGAGGCCCTGGCGCGCCTAGAGCACGCAACGATGCGTGTTATAGGGACGGGATCGTATCTGGCGTTGGCAAAACGCTATGCGCGAGAACAGGGAGTTGTGGGCAGGATAACGTGGAGTGGCTGGGCCGCCTCGTCTCATGAGGTGTTTACTGCTATGCAAGGCGCTCGTGCGTTGGTGATGCTGTCAGATAATGAAGGCGGCCCTCGAGTAGCTGTCGAAGCTCTCGCATGCGGTATTCCTGTGCTGGCGACGCCCGTGGGCGTGATCCCCGACCTTGCCAAGCAAGGCGCGGCAGTGCGGGTGACCGGATGGTCTCTGGAAGAAATAACCCAAGGGATGCGCGATATTCTTGAAGATCCATCATGGCGCGTTCGAGCAGAAGAGGGCGCGCCTCACATTCGTGCCGAGTATGCGCGTGAAAAAGTGATACGTGCTTCCGCGTATGCGATACAGGGCATCTTCCATACATAATGGCTAATCTGTTAATCATAACTCAGAAAGTTGATGCCTCGGACCAGCTCCTCGGATTTTTTATTTCCTGGATAGGGCGCTTTGCTCAAGCGTTTTCTCACGTTCACGTGCTGTGTCTTGAAGCTGGGACTTATCAGCTTCCAAGCAATGTGACTGTGACTAGTTTAGGGAAGGACCGGGGGCATTCAAAGCCAAGGCAACTTTTATCGTTCTATCGCTTTATTATGTGTCGTCATAGTACGTATGATCTCGTTTTCGTACACATGAACCCGATCTGGGCCGCGCTCGGAGGATTGGCATGGCGACTCATGCAGAAGAAAGTATTTTTGTGGTATACCCACAAAGCGGTGACGATGCGTTTGCGCATCGCAGAGATGCTGGTGAACGGTATTTTCTCTGCGTCAAAAGAAAGTTTTCGCCTCGCTTCCCAAAAAGTTCTTTTCACCGGGCATGGGATAGATGTTGATTTTTTCCATCCATCCGCCCATGAATCGCGGGTCCCGGACCTTTTACTTACTGTTGGGCGTATTGCTCCCATAAAAAATATAGAAGTTCTTGTAGATGCTGTTGCTGTATTGCGCCGACGTGGGCGGTCTGTGCGCGTTTCGATTGTGGGAGAGGCTGCGCTGCAAAAAGATAAACGCTACGAACAGCTCATGCGTCAGCGCATACAGGCTGCTGGCCTATTAGATCTCATCGTATTTGAGGGGAAGTATCAAAATGAAGAATTACGCCCTTTCTATCAGCGGTGTGCGCTTTTTGTGCACATGAGCCGCACGGGGAGCCTTGATAAAGCCCTTCTTGAAGCTATGGCATGTGGCGCGCAAGTTATTAGTTCGAACGACGCAGCGCGCGCTTTCTTAAGTTCTGAACTACTGTTTGACGGGGCGAGCGCAGAAAACCTTGCCTCAGTGATTGAGTCTGCGCTTCAAACCCCGACGCAACCATCTCTGCGAGAGTATGTAGTACAAAGTCACAATCTCGACACTCTTATACACGCACTATCTCGCGCTATGGGCCACTCGCTTCAACAGCAGAGCAGCTCCTTTTTAGTAAGCGGAAAGCGTTTGCTTAAAAAAATCATTTTCGCTCTGCTACTACCTATACACTTCATCGCTCGTGTGCTTGGCTTTGTGAAACCGGGCGTTGCCGTACTCATGTATCATGCAGTTGGAGATGATGTGTGGGAGTTTTCGATTTCCTCAAAGACGCTGAAGAGCCAACTCGATATGCTTACTCGGAATGGATTCCAATTCATCTCACTTGCGGAGCTTGGACAGATTCTCCGGGGGGAGCGGGCTACGCCTCGACGAAGCGTTTTAATTACATTCGATGACGCGTATCAATCTGTCGCCGATAATGCTCTTCCTGAATTACGCGCTCGCAATATCCGCTCCACTCTATATGCGCACACATCTCGGGCGCAGGAACCTCTTGGAAATTCATTCGCGCTCATGTCGTGGCAAGCTATCCGAGAATTTGGGCAGTGTATGGATATTGGAAGTCATTCGCATGCCCACCCCGTTTTAAGAGAGCTAGGTGATGCCGCGTTGGAAGAGGATGTGCAGAAGTCCATCGAAGTGTGTACGCAAGAGATCGGAGAAGCGCCTACATCATTTGCATATCCTGGAGGAAAGTTTAATGAGCGCGTTGTCTCCGCGCTTAAGCGTCACGGATTCGCAACGGCGTTTACTATCAACCAAGGACTCGTGCGCAAGGGTGATGATCCTTTTCGATTGCGAAGAATCGGCATCACATCACATATGACGAATTTCGAGCTTTATGCGCACGCGGTTGGCGCTGGAGAATGGTATGGTCGTATCATAAAACTATTCAAATAATTTCTTCACCATGCTTTTCCATATCATTAAACAATCTGTCCAAGGAAAGACAATCAATCGACTTCTTATGAACGCGAGCCTTGCGTCCCATGCGCTTCACGGGAAGGTGCTTGATTTGGGTGCTGGAAATAAGCGCTCGTCTTATTTCCAGTTTTTTAAGAATGCGTCCGGATATACAGTGACATCAGTTGATGTTTCTCCTGAGCGCAATCCTGATGTTATCGCGGATGTTGAGAAAGGGCTTCCATTAACAGATGCCTCATATGACAACGTGCTGTGCTTTAATCTGCTAGAGCACTTAAGTAATCCAGCGCGAGCATTATATGAGACATACCGCGTGCTCCAGCCCGGCGGATCGCTTATTGGGTATGTGCCATTTTTAGTGAAGTATCACGCCGACCCTCATGATTATTTCCGATATACACATCAAGGGCTCCGCACGTTGTTCGAGGGCGCTGGATTTACGGATATCTCCATTCAGTTTATCGGCCGTGGTCCATTTACCGCTGGATGGTCGCAAGTTGAATTTATATTGCCTGGTTTCTTACGTTGGGTGGTCACCTATACGATATTCTGCCTCGATGCTATGCTTCTCAGGTTAAAGCCCGTGTTCGCGCGTACCTATGCGCTTGGGTTCACCTTTACTGCAAAAAAATGAGAGTCCTCTATATCGGCAATTATGATCCTGGATACGGTCGCAATCGAGTGATCGTGAAGGGGCTCGCGCAGAATGGCGCCGAGGTGGTGCAATGTAATGGGGGTGTTACGGGTGGGCTTATGAAGTTTATCCGCCTTATCGCGAGATACGCTACGCGTGCTCGCGGCCGGTTTGACATTGTCATCGTGGCATTTCCAGCGCAGGAATCTATGTTCCTTGTACGTCTTCTTTTAACATATCGACGTCTCATACATCGCGTGCCCATCGTTATCGACATGCTTACGTCACATTACGAGGGGTATATTCTCGATCGTCAAAAATACACCCCCGAGAGCATGCATGCGGTGTGGTATAAATGGATTGACCGCACAGCGATGCAGCTTGCAGATATCTCTATTGTTGATAGCCACGCAGCGCGTAGGTTTTTAGCGAAGGAGATGCGGATGCCCATCGAGGACATTATCGCGGTGTTTATCGGCACCGATGATAGCGTCTTAAAGCCCATGCCTTCCGATGGGCACTCGGGATTCTTAGTTCATTTTCATGGCAACTTTATTCCACTGCAGGGGCCATCGTATATCATAGAGGCAGCGAATTTTCTGAAGCATGACTTGGATATCCGGTTTCAAATTATCGGAAAGGGGCAGCTCTATGATGAATGCAGAAATGCCGCCAAAGAATATGGGCTTACTAATATCAACTGGATAGACCGAATTCCATACGAAGATTTGCCGAGATACATCAATGCCGCAGACGTATGCCTCGGTACATTTGGAGGGACGGGGAAGTTTCATCGATGCGCACCCAATAAGGTATATGAGTATATGGCATGTGGGAAGGCGATCATTACGGGGCGCTCTGATGCGCTTGAAAAGATTTCGAATGACGGAGTAAACATGGTACTCTGCAATGCAGCGGACGGGAAGGATATGGCAGATAAAATTATGTTATTGAAGCAAGACGATGCGTTACGCGCTCGATTAGGAGGGCGGGCGCGTCAGGAGTTTCTCGATCGGTATAATCCCAAGCAGCTCATGGGCCACCTACTTCAGGAGTTGCGTGATAAACAATTACTATCGCTATGAAAAAAGAAAAACACATCGTAACAACTCGTCCATGCAAGCGCGTTGAAACCAAGGGTCGCTCAGGAAAGGCAAATGGCTGGCTCCTCGAGCTGTTTAGCGACAAAGATGGATTTACGAAGCACATCAAGGGGCAGGTGTACCTCACGGTAGCGAAGCCGGGCGTATTGAAGGGGTATCACTTGCATGCGCAATCTGATTATTTTGTGACGTGCATCAAGGGCGCCGTGAAAGAGATCGTCTATAAGAGTAAAACCGAAAAAGAAGAGATGCTTATGGGCGACGATGACTTTAAGACGATATTTGTGCCAAAGGGGCACCCGCATGCCATCCAAAACGTCGGCACAACACCCGCATATGTGCTGGTGTATCGCTATCCCGCGTGGAATCCAAAAAAGCCAGAACAGCTTGATATCCACGAGGATGAAATCGAAACCGATGGCGCGTGGAAGAGGATTCGCGCATTCATGAAAACGTTCAAATAAACTGCCCCATGGATCAGGCACAACGCGCATACGAAGAAAAGAGCGTCACGTACGGAATTAGTACTACTCGACGCAATAATATTATGAAGCTCGTAGGTGGGCCGCATTTGCGCGTTATCGATATTGCGTGCTCGCGAGGATATCTGGGGAAGCTTATTAAAGAGAGGGGAAATTATGTTGCTGGCGTTGATGTGTCGCACGCAGCAGTTGAGTATGCGAAGCAGGTGCTCGATGATGCATACGAGCTTGATATTCAGGGGGACTGGCCGGAGCATCTTGCGAATCAATCATTTGATCTTGCAGTTGCCGCTGCGGTGATTGAGCACGTATTTGATCCGGTAGCATTTCTCAAGAGTGTCGCATCGACGCTCCGGCCGGCCGGCCACATCATTGTAACGACTCCAAACTTCTTCTCGTGGCGCAATCGCCTCACATTTCTTTTCGGTAGGTTTAAATATACGGAGCAGGGCGATTTTGATTTTGGGCACATCCGTTGGTTTGACTATCGCTACCTGCGAGAAGTGCTAAAAGAGAGTGGATTCTCTATTGTGCGAGAGAATCACTACTATTTTCCAGGAAAACTAACGCGTATATTGAAATGGTGGCCCAGCCTTTTCGCAACACATTTTATAGTTGAAGCTGAGAAGGTCGTGAAGTGAGGCCGGTTGTATCGTGTAGGCTTTCTTGACCCCGTATCTATTGATGTGGCATAAATAATAACCCTCCCATGTATATTTTAGGAATCAATTTCTCTTCACACGACACGTCCGCCTGTTTAGTTCGAGACGGAGAGCTGCTGAGCTTTATTGAAGAGGAGCGTCTTACGCGGCAGAAACACACAAGTGAATTTCCGAGTCGGGCTATTGCTAAAATCTTAGAAGATGCACGAATTACCCTGGATGACGTTGATGTTATTGCCCTACCAACAACGCATGCGATGCCCCTTAAAACTGTTTTGTGGTTTCACCTCCAGCTGGGCATAAGAAGTTTTGTGCCCCTTTTGATGAAGCATTTGCGTTATCGCCTTAAGTTTTTTAGAACATTCCGTCGATTTAAGAGCCGCATCAATACAAAGAAAACAAAAATTATTTTTGTTGAGCACCATACATCGCACATGGCAAATGCTTTTCTTGTCTCTCCATTTAAGACGGCTGCTATTTTTACCGTAGACAATAACGGCGACGGTCTTTCCAGTCGTCTTGGCATTGGAGACGGATCTTCGATAGAAACTCTCCGCACATTTCCCATCGCTGAATCGATAGGAAATGTATACTATCTCACGACACAATTTCTTGGATTTGGGGAAGAAAGCGGTGAAGGAAAAGTGATGGGACTTTCATCATACGGCGACCCAGAAAAATTTATTACTGTTTTCCGTGACATGGTGCGGCTCCATGCTGACGGCTCATATACCCTAAATAGAAAATACTTTGCCGCCATACCTAAGGGGGTTCTCAATTGTGATGTGCAGCTCTCGGATTACTTCATAAAGCAAGTTGGAGCAAGACGAAAACCGAAAGAGGCGCTTACGCAAGTACACTATGATATAGCTGCGGGGCTGCAGAAAATAACCGAAGAGACCGTCGTACACATATTGGGGCATCTCCACGCACAAACGAAGCTTGATAATTTGGTGCTGGCTGGAGGCGTTATATTAAACAGTGTTATGAATGGCAAGCTGCATCGCTTAACTCCGTTTAAAAACATCTTTATACAGCCGCTATCCTATGATGGTGGAAATGCTATAGGCGCCGCTTTTTATGTGTGGAACGTCGTTCTTGGAAATCAAAAACGATATCGGTTTGAGTCCTGTTATCTAGGCCCCGAGTTTTCGTCGGCATATATTCGAAAAGAACTTCAGGATATGAAGCTTCCATTTGAGGAGCTCGAGGACCCATCCGCTCGTGCCGCAGACCTTATAGCTGCTGGAAACATCATTGGATGGTTCCAGGGGCGCATGGAGGCGGGAGCTCGCGCGCTTGGTAATCGTAGTATTCTTGCGAATCCGTGCATAGCAGAAATGAAAGATATCGTAAATAATTATGTAAAGCATCGGGAGCCATTTCGTCCCTTTGCTCCCGCCATTCTCTTAGAGCGAGTGGGAGATTATTTTGAAGACGCTCTGCCTGTGCCCTTTATGGAGCGAGTATTCGACATCCGTAAAGAGCGCCGCGGGGAAATTCCTGCGGTGACCCATGTTGATGGGACGGGCCGACTCCAAACGGTCTCGAGAGAGCAAAATCCCCGCTTCTACGAACTGATAAAGGAACTTGAATCACGTACCGGGGTTCCCGTTGTATTAAATACATCGTTCAACATACGCGGCGAGCCAATTGTGTGTTCGCCAGCGGATGCGATTCGTTGTTTTTATAGTACCGGTATGGATGCTCTTATTATCGATTCATTTTTATTGAAGAAATGAACATTGTCGTAACAGGGTACACCTATACGCGTCAAAATTTGTTTGAGGTTTTTGAGTCATACCCCGAAAGAAAAAATATCTTTTTTATTCTCCCAAACAATTGGACGGCAAAAGATGGACAAGTGAAATTCGAGCCATTTACAAAGAGTGGTTTTTCTATATTCCACTCTCCCGCATTCTTCACACACTCGCACTATCCCATTATCGGCGGCCTCCTTAAGGGGTGGATGCCGTTCTTTGTTTTTCGTTTGTTGTGGCTGCGCATGACACAAGGAGTTGATATTCTCTTTACCGCAGGGGAACCAAACCTGCTCTCAACTCTCTATAATGCATGTTGGGCAAAGATGCTTGGTATGAAGCACGTATTTCACTTCTGGGAGAATATCCCCTATGAGGCGAAGGATCGAGGGCTAAAGGGATACGTGAGGAAGGCGATTATTCGCGCCGTGTTGGCGCTATCCGATGGCGCTCTGTGTGGCATGAAGAAAGCCGAACGCATTTTAGGCTCATTTCGCGACGATTTTTTCCGAAGAACTTTTCTCCATGCTGGCTTTAATACGGAACGATTTAAACCCAGCGATTCCGGGCTTCATATAGTGGAGCGCTATCATCTACACGACAAGCATGTTTTTCTCTTTGTGGGCGCGCTCGGGTATCGCAAGGGAATTCACCTCGCGCTCCAAGCCCTTGCGGAACTGCGTAAAACGCACCCCGTACACTTACTTATTGTAGGAAGTGGGGAATACGGGAAAGCCCTTGAAGATGAGGTACAAAAGCTGGCGATTTATGACGATGTCACCATGATCCCGTGGGTTGCGAATGAAGATCTCCCTGCTTTCTATAATGCTGCCGATGTGTTTATATATCCCAGCATTCCTTTTGAGGGCTGGGAGGAGCAGTTTGGATACTCTATCGCCGAAGCTTCGTTGTGCGAACTTCCTATTATCTCTACAGCAACGGGCTCTATTGATGAGGTTGTGAAAGACGGTATAACGGGCGTGATTATTCCCCCGAACGATCTTGGAGCACTCGTGTATGCGATGAGCGCGATGATAGCAGACCCAGAAAGGGCGCGTGAGCTTGGGCGTCAGGGCCGAGTTTTTATTCAAGAATCTTTCAGTAATGCGGTGATTGCGCAAAAAATGTTATCATTTTTCAATGATGTTGGAGCAAAAGCCTAAAATTCCATGCACGGTTCAAGTTTTTACCCTTAACTCCGGGGGCGTTCTTCGACGGTGCCTTGAAAGCCTAAAAGGGTTCGACGACATCCTCATTCTTGACGGCAATAGCACCGACGATACACTCGCGATTGCTCGAGAGTATACGAACCATATTGTGAAGCAGGCAGATACCGATCAACCGAACTATCGGATCAAAGACGTCGCGGCTCTTCGCAATAAGGCGATTGAAGAGGGGCGTTATGATTGGAATTTTTATCTCGATACCGATGAGGAGCTTCCTGCGCGTACCGCGGAGGAGATCAGAAGAATAGTTACAACATCTCCACCAGAATATTTTATCTATCAACTACCCGGGCATATACATTTCAATGGTCGTGAAATTGTACACTCGACAGCATACCCAGGGTATCAGATGAGATTACTCAATCGCGCCGCGGGCATTCGTCACGAGCGCACGCCGCATTCCCGGCCAGCATTCGACGCACGAAGAGTGAAAGTGGGCACTATGGAAAACCCCTGGTTCGTTATCTTAGAGCCGGGCTCGGGGGTCAAGCAATATGAGCCGGCCATTAATCGCGGGCATATCCAAATACAAATACGCGAGGCAATGAAGATACCGCTTTCTGCGTTTTTCTACTGGATTGTGTTGAAAAATATTGCGAGTTTGGGCAAAACGTCTATGCGCATGCTCTGGATGTATGCGCGCTATGGGCTAAGCGGTACGCTCCCTCCACACATTGAAGTAAAGCGTCTGCAATATAAGCTTTTGTTTTTATTTGGCGCTATTAAGTTTCGTATCCGACTAGCCCTGCTTGGGGAGCAGTCACATGAAAAAAGTACTACTCATTAGTCAGCGGCACTCCGTCTTCACTGAACCAATCACGCGAGCATTCCATCGACTCGGGTGGGAGGTTCAGTTTGCTGATTATCTGGGGACGGCACTGCTGATGACGAATACATTGCCTCAGCGAATATTCGACAAACTTCCAGGTATTGTTCGCGAGCCACTTCACCGAAGAGAGCTTCGGAAAGTTGATCACCACATCATCAAGCTCGCCCGCAAATTTCAGCCAGATCTCGTATTTGTATCGAAAGGTAAAACGCTTGGCCTCGATATGCTCGATGAGCTTCGCCGGCATTCTGTTGTGGTGAATTGGTACCCAGAAACGATGGACCACCTTCAGCGCATGATTCAGATCGCTCCGCATTATTCGTACTTCTTTAACTTTGACCCAATGGTTGTTGCCAAGCTTACTGACTCGGGATATCAACACGCTCACTATCTGCCGTTCTGTGCCGACATCTTAAGGGATGCCTCATTTCCTCGCGAGCAGTACGAATACCCTGTCTCGTTTATAGGGTCGTATGACCGTGTGCGATACGCAGACCGTGAGCACATCCTGGCTCGCGTGAAGGATGTAGGACTCCACGTGTGGGGGAACAAGGCGTGGAAAGAAACGAGTCTCAACGACGTGTATCACGGATACCCTTCAAACGAGGAGAGGCAGAATATCTATGCACGCAGTAAGGTGGTGATTAGTATGCATGTATCCGATGTCTTGGGTACGGGGGCAAATGTGCGCCCGTTTGAGATAACGGGCGCCGGAGGTTTCCTTCTTAATCGAGACGATAAGAAGGAGATATTCAACCTTTTTAAGGAAGGTGAAGAATTTATACCGTTCCATAACGAGGACGACATACGGGCAAAAGTAGAGTATTATCTCGCCCACGACGATGAGCGTATGCGGATCGCGAGGGCTGGATTTGAGCGCACGCGCTCGTCACACACCTATCTTGATAGAATATCCGACGTGCTTCGTATAACAGGAATCAACTCATGAAGCTCTATTACGTCGCAAATAATCAATTGCCGACACCGAAAGCGCACGGACTTCAGATTATGAAGATGTGTGAAGCGTTTGCGTCACTTGGTATTGAATGCGAACTCATTATCCCAGATCGGCGCACATATCCTTCAATCGTTGAAAAAGACCCCCTGGCGTATTACGAGGTGAAGCATCGATTCAAGGTGACGCGACTGCCGAGCGCTGATTTTATTACAGTCACCACATTTGCCCCGCTCGCAAAATTCTTTTTTTGGCTTCAGCAATTAGCGTTTGGATTTTCCGTCCGGCGGTACCTTTCTCATGCGAATGGTGTGATATATGCGCGCGATCCATTTTCACTCTTCGTGCTCAGCTCACTCAGGCTTCCAATGTATTGGGAGATGCATTCGATGCCAAAGAACATTAACTCGTATATATATAGAAAGGTGTTGCGCGCAATTCGCGGCATTATTACGATATCGAATGGGTTGCGTGAAGATGTGGCGAGGATATATGCGGGGCAGATACTAGTTGCTCCCGATGGCGTGAGTCTTGAGATGTTTCAAGGCGTTCCTAGTCGAAATGATGCCCGAGTTGCGCTCGATCTACCCCAAGACAAAAAGATCGTCGTATACACGGGGCATCTCTATGGATGGAAGGGGGTTGATACACTATTTGGAGCGGCTGAAAGCATGCCAGAAGCGCTCTTTGTGCTTGTTGGGGGGACTCCCGAAGATGTCCGTGCATACCATACGAAGTATGGGAGTCGTTCAAATATTATATTGAAGGGGTTTATTCCACATTCGCAGGTGCCGATGTATTTATCTGCGGGCGATGTTGTTGTACTGCCAAATTCTCAAAAAGAGAGGATTTCGAGCCGCTATACATCCCCCCTAAAGCTATTTGAGTATATGGCCTCTGGAACTCCTATTGTTGCGTCTGATCTGCCATCTATTCGTGAGATAGTGGATGAGAGTATGGCCGTCTTCGTTGCGCCAGACAATCCAGATTCGCTGGTAGAAGGAATCAGCGCGTCATTTAAGGTGGGTTTGGAGAAAGCATCACACGCGAAGGCGACTGTGGTGAAGTATGCGTGGAAAAGCCGTGCGCAAAACATTCGGCACTTTATGAATTTATAGGGTATGATAATGGTATGTATTTTTATAAAAAAGATGATATAGTCACGCCCAGTACCTTATAAAAAGATCTTACGTTTCCCCGTCGTCACGCTACGCGTCTCTAATGTGGAGCCAAATTAAGGAGGAGACACATGAAGATTTGTCTCGTTTTTCCAGAGACCACCGTCTTTGAGGACCCAATGGTTTTCCCGCCACTGGGGCTGTTTTACCTCAAGGCCGTTCTTCAGGAGCATGGTCACGAAGTTGATTACGTTGATATGTCCGAATATTTTGTAGATGCGACGGGTGTGCGTATCAAAAAGTACGTAGACCCGCCCTCTCATGGGTATGACGCATATCTCGTATCGGGGACATCGCCACAGGCAAGGGAAATCAGGCGTCTTGGTGCGTATCTTCGTGAGCGTGGATGTATGACCATAGTTGGCGGTCCGCACGTTACGAACTACGCCGGGCCAACCACTCTTGGTCCAGGCGCTCCAGCCACTAGCGACGCGGAGCCTATTGATCATCAGCTCTTGAGCTCGTTTCACATCGCGGTGAAGCGCGAGGGAGAGCACGCGGTGCTTCAGGCGTTGGCTCGGCTGGACGAGGCGTATGATTTCATGGCCCGGCACGGGCGAGGGCTGGTCATCCAAGAGCCGAACATCGCGGATTTGAGCTCGATTCCTATTCCCGATCGCTCTGAGGCGTACAAGTACCACTACTTACTTGATGATGAACATGGCAACAAACACCGTGGCACCACTATGTTCTCGTCTCGCGGGTGTCCAGAGCGCTGTGCATTCTGTGATAGTCCTGCGTTGTGGGGCCGTGCTGTCCGCTACATCCCCATTCCGCGTGTCGTGAAAGAATTTGAGCAGATTCGAGATCTCGGATTCTCCGCGATCCACTTCTTTGACGACATTCTCCCACTTGCTCAGCCGCGGATGGTGGAGATCTGTAGGCAGCTCAAGCTCTTTGGGTTTTATTGGCGATGCTTCGTGCGCGTCGACATTATGACCCATCCGAAGTATGGAAAGCCCTTCATGCAGATGATGTACGATCACGGCCTCCGTGAGGTACTCGTCGGCGTTGAATCGGGCGACCAGCGGATTCTCGATACGATTCACAAGGGCACGACCGTGGAACAGAACACGCTTGTGCGCCAATGGTGTCGCGAGATTGGCATTCGCTTCAAAGCATCTGTCATTCTCGGTCTGCCTGGAGAGGATATGGCGAGCATGATGGCAACGCGTAGGTGGGTACTTGAAAATCGCCCCGATCGCGTGAACATCTGCACGTACATTCCATTTCCCGGCACGCCTATCTCAAAGGGCACTGACTCGAGGCGCGCCGCCGAGTACGGTCAGGATGCGGTTCATGACTACGACATCAAGATGGAGATCGACACCGCGCTCCTGGATGGCGACTACTTCTATGCAGGCTCGCGTGACAAGTTGAGCGTGGTCACGTCGACATCAGCATTGAGCCGGGAGCAGATTCAGTCATTCTGGCAGGAGTTTTGCCAGGAAGTTCTCAACGCTGGTATCCCGTACTAGTGAGGCGCCCCACCCCGGGGCGCCTCCTTTTTGTTTTTTTGTGAGCATGGTATCGTGGCGAGGAAGATATGAAAATCTGTATTCTCACACACAGTATGGATGTATCAACGGGCTGGGGGCGCTATAGTAACCAGACTATCTCTGGCCTTCGGGAGCGTGGACATGATGTCTTAGTTCTCACTGAGCGCGGTGGAGAGCACCCTATTCTACGCCGTGGACTCAGTATGTTTTGGTCTGCCATTCGCATCATCCCATACATTCGAAGATGTGATGTTATTCATGCGCTTGATGTGTATCCATTTGGCATTATTGCATGGTTGGCAACGCGCTTTATTCGGCGGCCATATTTTGTGTCGGGTGTAGGAACATACTCCGTTGCTCCTTTTAAGAATAAAGCTACATCATGGTTGACGCGCACAGCCTGCCGAAATGCTGTCACTGTTCTAGCGGTTAGCTCATATACCGCCAGTCAGATGAAGGAATGTGCTCCAGACATAAGAATCCGCGTCGTCAATCCGGGAATTTCGATTCATGCTCGTACCGTCAAAGTTGGGCCTATGTCTTTTCGTATTATTTCAGTTGGCGCTCTTAAGGAGCGAAAAGGGTACCACATTGCACTAGAAGCATTCTCTCGTGCGCGAAAGAAGCTTTCCAATCTTACCTATACTATTATTGGTGATCAGCGAGATAAGCGATACTTTAAACAACTTCAACAGGAGACTGTAGATCTTGGGATTACTGATTCAGTGATATTTAAGCAGCGTCTTAGCGAAGATGAACTTCTAAGAGAATATGAAGGTGCGGGGCTATTTCTTTTACCCTCAATAAATTCCGAGGGCCATTTTGAAGGATTTGGCCTCGTATTTCTTGAAGCTGCCTCCTTTGGTCTTCCCGTCATTGGAACGACGCATAATGGAATCGCAGATGCTGTGGGGCGCGATAATGGCATCCTCGTGCCTCAAGAGAACATTAGCGCTACCGCAGATGCCATAGTGAACATATTCTCCGATGACTCCCAGTGGCGCAAAATGTCCGACGCGAGTATTGCATGGGCTGGACTTCATCAATCTAGCCATATGATTGATGCATATGAGCGTGCTTATCAATCTGAACTTACATGAAAACGGTCGTTATCTTGCCAACGTATAACGAACGAGGAAATATCTCATTTCTTATTGAGGAGATTCTTCGGAATGCGCCTGATGTCGGTATCTTGGTGGTTGATGATAATTCTCCCGATGGCACTGCTGATGCGGTTCGGGCGAGTATGCAGAAGCATGCATCGGTTCGATTAATGTCTCGTCCTGGTAAGAATGGCTTGGGGGCTGCATATATTGCTGCGTTTCGCGAAGTGCTTGCCGATGCATCAGTGGAAACTGTTATCACGATGGATGCTGATTTTTCGCATCACCCGAAGTACATACCGGAACTCATCTCAACGGCGAAGCGATTTGATCTCGTGATAGGGTCTCGGTATGTGCAGGGAGGCGGGATCGCAAAGTGGGAGCTATGGCGTCGGCAGTTGAGTTATTGGGCGAATGTGTACGTGCGAATGATTTTGCAATACCCAATTCGAGACTGGACGACAGGGTATCAGTGCATCACAACTCGCGCTCTTCGCTCGATTGATCTCGATACTATCGACCTTTCTGGCTACGCTTTTCTCCAAGAGCTCAAGTATGCGCTTGTATCATCGGGTGGCACATTTCACGAGATTCCCATTATCTTTCAGGCGCGTCGCGAGGGCGAGTCAAAAATTTCAGGGTTTATCATTCGAGAGGGCATCACTGGACCATGGAAGATACGGGCACAAAAAGTTACGTGTCCTGTTTGCGATAAGCGCGACGGCAAATTGATGGGGCGTCGAAATGGATATTCGGTGTATCGATCGAGACAGTGTCAGTCAGTCTTTATATCGCCACTGCCTCGCGACACAAGTCGTATATATGGGGAGGACTATTTTTATGGCGCGCAGGGGGGTTTTGGATATGCGAATTATGAACGCGATAAGCGGTCCCAGGAGTCGGCATTTATTGAGTACATTCACACGATTCAGAAGTATGTAAGTCATGATGTTACGCTTCTCGATGTTGGTGCAGCGAATGGATACTTCGTTTCGCTCGCGAGTCGACATGGATTGCGCGCTCGTGGAGTGGAGATATCTGAGTCCGCATCTGCAGAGGGTCGCTCGAAGGGCCTGGATATTCGACAGGGGACAATTGAGACAATGGACGATTCTAGCGAGAATTACGATGTGGTTACTATGTGGGATGTACTTGAGCATGTGCCGAGCGCGCATGATGCACTTGCTGCTGCTCATAGATTATTAAAACCCGGTGGGGTTATCGCAATAAATACTCCGGATGGAGGAAGTTTGTGGGCTCGTATTTGGGGCGCTTATTGGCATCTCATCGTGCCCCCCGAGCACCTCGTGCTATTCTCTAGAGCCGGACTTCGTATAATGCTCGAGCGGGCCGGCTTTACCATTATTTCTATGGGTACTATCGGAAAATCATTTTCAATCCCGTACATCTTTTCGATTCTTGCTTCTTGGTCTGGCATTGCTCTCGTACGTCGTTTTGCGCGCGCTATCGAAGGGTCACGGCTCGCATCACTCAGTATTCCGATTAATTTGCACGACAACATGTTTGTGATTGCAAAAAAATCATGAAACATCAGAGTGTCCACATGGTATTGGCGCTGAGTGGGATAATGGTTCTCTTTTTCATTCCTCAAATACTCGGGTACGCGTATTCTAATGGCGATGCCGTGCAGGCCTTCTACCCAAGCCTTACTTTTTTTGCAGAGCAATTACGAAGCGGTGAGCCATTCCTATGGTCTCCAGGTATGCTTGGTGGATTTCCTATGGCTATAGACCTCATTGGCGGTCTTCATTCCCCTATAACGCAGTTTCTGTTTCGAACATTTGAGGTTGTTCGGGCATACAATATCGAGATCTTCTTATCGCTTGCGGTGCTTTTTGTTGCATCATTCAGGGCTGCGCGAAGCTACGCGCTCTCTCGTCAGGCGTCACTATTTGTTGCCATTGCATACTCATTTGGCTCCCATAACGCGAATTGGAGTAATAATATAACCGTTGCGAATTCAATGTATCTTCTTCCTATTCTTGTACTAGCTTTTCGGAAGGGGATGGATGGGCGATATGGATTTTCGATCATTGCCATTCTCGCAACGTGGTACGCGCTTATTGCGGGCCAACCACAGTGGGTTGTTCTTGCATATATAGGAGCTGGCCTGCTCGCAGTTTTTGAGCTCCTACGTACTAAGAGTGACGGTATTACGCGTCGGCGAATACTCGCCCCACTTATACTGATCTGTCTATCTGCTGGTCTTGGCTTCGCACTTGCATGGCCACAGATTTCTCAGTCGCAAACATTTACCGAGCTGAGTGCTCGTTCACAAGGGTTAAGCTTCAGCGATGCACAGATATCTTCGCTAACTCCATTTGATTGGGCCTGGTATGTGATGCCCGGACTTCAAATATTCAAGCTGAATGCGCCCGAGCCAACGCTTTACATCGGGATTATGTCCATTGTTCTCGCGCTTGGAGCATATGCGGTTCGTGCATCAGATGCGCGCGTGCGCCCGATGATGTTTTTATTCGGATTTGGCATTCTATCAGCGCTTCGTTTTTCGCCGATCTTTTGGCTGATGCATCAGCTGCCGGTACTTGAGTTATTTCGCGGATCAAATAGATGGATGTACGTTGGAAATTTTGGGTTAGCGATGATGGCTGGTATGGGGTTTGATGCGGCGAGGGTCTGCGGAATGCATTCTTTATGGAGCAAAGCTTATAGGGTCTTGCGCTGGGTATTCGGGATTTTAATTTTTGCTGCGCTTATTATTCGTCTGGTTATCATCCCTCTTCGTCCGTATATCCTCTCGTATGCATATGCCTACTTTGATGAGCATTTTCTAGCATCGCGAGTCGGGGGGCTTTCAGCGGAGCATTATCATAATGCGATAGCGTCTCTTTTTCATAATCTCATCTCTAATGCAGATATTTTTAATCCCATCTTTTTCGTAAGCATCGCCTCAATCGGCGGCGCACTCTATATCATTAGATGGGTTTTACGATATGGATTTGACCGGTACGCGCGCGGTGCGGTGATGGTGCTTACGACTTTTTCGCTTTTCTTTATACATCCAAATATGACGCAGATTATTCGTGCATCGGTAGTTACAAAACTCCCGGTACTCACTCGTTATATGCAGAGTGATGGCGGTAGGTATCTGAGTATATTATCGGGCTCTGCTACGGACCAAAAACTCCGCCAAGCGTTTTCGGGTGCATACTCGATTTCTGACTCTATCGAATTCCAGCGCGATCTTATGGTCCCTAATATCGGCATTCAGTATGGGGTCTCAGGGATCGATGGATTTTCTAATATTATGTCGCGACGAATTGCTCGGGTTATATCAGCGCTTGGAAGCGAGCGAGCGACGACAGGGAACTCATTGGCATATGCTGCAATATCTATGTCTAACAAACTCTCGCTCCTCACCTCCCGCCTCCCCATCCTCTCTATGCTCAACGTGAAGTACCTCATCTCCGCGTATGAGCTTCCCCCTGCACCGGGCCTCTCGCTTCTCAAAGAGGAATCCTCAACGCGTTTTAACATCCCCATCTACCTCTACGAGAACAAGAGCGTCCTTCCTCGCATTTACTTTGCAAACAATATCGTATTTGTCTCAGAAACCGATGAAGAGAAGAACTTCAAGACTATTATTGAATCCAATGGAGACTTTGCAAAACGTACATTCCTTGAGTGCGCAACGTGTCATACGCTCCCACACCGACCCTCTCCTTCTGACGCGCTTGCCATCCAAGAATACCGTGACGGGTATGTGCGACTGACCACCAGTACAGCACATGACCGCTGGCTTGTCTTCTCTGAGTCGAACCTTCCCGGCTGGCGCATTACTATTGACGGTATCCCTACACAATCCTATATGGCAAACTACCTGTTCCACGGCATCTCTGTGCCGGAGGGTGAGCGGGAGGTGGTATTGGAGTATACTGGCAATTTATAGCAATGGAAATCAGCGAATATAAAACCATGGCTCAGTTGGAGGATCGATATTGGTGGTATGTGGGCCGCCGTGCAATTATTCAGAGCGTTTTATCGCGACACATTACATCCCCCGTAGCGCATGCCGTAGATCTTGGATGTGGCACGGGCGCGAACTTTCATATACTAAAAAAGTTTGCTAGAAACCTCACTGGGCTGGATACGTCAGAAGACGCAATTACATTTTGCCGTGCGCGAGGTATCTACGACGTTCGCTTAATTACCGATCCTTATCATCTAGCGATTGAATCAGGATCACTTGATCTTGTAACGCTATTCGATGTACTTGAGCACATAGAACACGACAGCCGTGCGCTACAAGAATTACACAGAATACTAAGAATAAAAGGACTCATTGCTATGACGGTGCCAGCATATCAATTTCTCTGGAGTGAGCACGATATCGCGCTCCATCACTATAGAAGGTATACATTACCTAATCTTACGAAGCGGCTTAAGGACGCTGGATTCCATATTGTGCAGGCAAGCTATATTATTTCATCAACACTACCGGTCATTGTGTTGTATCGTGTCTTGCGTGGGGTCATGCGGAGAATATTCCCCAAACAGCCGTCGTCTTCTCATCTCGTGCTTCCCAGCTTCCTCAATACACTTCTTACAAAAGTTCTTATTCTTGAAGCGAAGCTACTCTCTATATGCTCCCTTCCCGCCGGAACCTCCATTGTGATTCTCGCCCAAAAAAATGACTACTAGAGCGCGCTACATCACTGCCACGCTTTTATTATCAAGTCTGATAGTGGTGTATACGCTATGTTGGGATTCTCCTCCCAGCGCCTTGTTTTCCAACCTTCTTTTTTTTGATGGAGATTCGATTGGGGTATTTTATCCTGATAATTTAATTTTGGGAGCTCCTCAATGGACTTCTGGGATTCTACTCGGATTTCCCATCCCAGCATCATTCCAGTGGGGATATTTTCACCCACTCTATCAAGCGCTCTCTGGGCATTATAATCTTCTCGTACTAACATTCGCTTTGCTTACGGGCCTTTTTTCGTACCTTTTTGCCCATCATCTTTTTCAACGACGAAGTGTGAGTGCTGTTACCGCTCTGCTTTTCACATTTGGTCAGGTGCATGTGCACTGGCTTGGTAATATTGCCGTACTCTCCGCGGCCATAGCCTTGCCAGTGGTGATGTTGGGAGTGCGCGCACTTGTTGAGAAACGCTGGTCTCGTGCGACGATGTATGCGATTCTCTGTGGTGCAACTTTCCTCGGCGCTCATCAGCAGTTTGTAGTTATGGCGCTCGGGGTGGGGGCTCTGTACTGGGTGTGGTTGGAGTGGGGTCGTGGGTTTGGAAGTATTCTGCGCGATGGGCTCCGCGCTCTCGGCATATTTGGCGCCTCAATTCTTATCGGTCTGCCACAATTTTTTTACACCGCGGTTTTTACGCCACTCTCTACACGGATTGGAGGGCTCTCGTATGCGCAGGCGAGTGTAGATGCGGCAACACCGCTAGATTTAATAAAGTTTATATTCCCGAATTTTAGTTTTCGCTACGGAATCTCAGCAGAATTTCTTCCGTATATCGGTTTTTTCGGCTTGTTATTTACTGGCATTGCCATAGTGAAGCTGTATCGCATCGATACGAGCGTGCGTTTTTATACAAATCTTTCGGTCGGGGTACTCTTGGCGACGTTCAAATATTCGCCAGTATTTTGGATTCTCCACCAGCTTCCTGTGTTCTCATATTTTCGTGGACCGGCTCGATGGACGTATGTGCTTACCTTTACTATGGCCGTGTTGGCGGGGTATGGCATGAAGTGGGCGTTGGAGCATCGAAGCGAGTTCCGTGCGCATGCGCTTTCATTCTCGCGATGGCTGATGATTGGTATCGGAACGCTGGGCGTTTTAAGCTCTGCAGTCTACAAAATATTCGGCACGGAAATTATCGCCTATCTTCAGCGGTTATTCGACGAGCGGATGTACGCGAGTACCACTGGGCTTCCGTTGGCGTACTATCACACATTGATTCGTCGAATTGTAGAGACCTCATTCGCAAATTTTTCCATCTCGAGTCCAGCGTTTCTGATTGCACTTGGGTCCGCGGTAGCGATGTATTTCGTTGTGCGATACGCAAAGACGTCGCGGACGTTCTCGATTGCTGTTATTGGTGTTACGGCGGCCTCGCTGTTACTCTCCGGACTTCAGGGGCGTTCATTTGCGAGCGGCGATATTATAACCACTTCACCACCTCTCGCTGAATATATTCGTTCTCACGAAGCCTCGTCATACGCATTCCGTACGTTTAGCTTTTTAGCAGGAACCGCAGGTTCACAAAAGATATCTGCAATTCATGAAGGAGCATCGAGTGACGCCTTGCTCTATGGAATAGATGCGCTTATGCCGAATACGGGACTATTCTGGGATATCCCAACCATTGATGGATATGAACCGATGGCGCCACGAAGGGGGCAGCGAGTGCTTGCGTTTGTGGGGAGCGAGGTGAGTCAGCGGTTTGCGTCGCTCGCAAATGAAGGTATCTCGCTAACCGAAAAACTATCACTCTTTTCACGCCGCCTCCCCATCCTCTCTATGCTCAACGTGAAGTACCTCATCTCCGCGTATGAGCTTCCCCCTGCACCGGGCCTCTCGCTTCTCAAAGAGGAATCCTCAACGCGTTTTAACATCCCCATCTACCTCTACGAGAACAAGAGCGTCCTTCCTCGCATTTACTTTGCAAACAATATCGTATTTGTCTCAGAAACCGATGAAGAGAAGAACTTCAAGACTATTATTGAATCCAATGGAGACTTTGCAAAACGTACATTCCTTGAGTGCGCAACGTGTCATACGCTCCCACACCGACCCTCTCCTTCTGACGCGCTTGCCATCCAAGAATACCGTGACGGGTATGTGCGACTGACCACCAGTACAGCACATGACCGCTGGCTTGTCTTCTCTGAGTCGAACCTTCCCGGCTGGCGCATTACTATTGACGGTATCCCTACACAATCCTATATGGCAAACTACCTGTTCCACGCGTTTCATGTACCCGCAGGTGTGCATGAGGCTGTATTTGAGTACACGGGGGTGCTGACGGGCGAGTATCTCAGATCTCTATTTTAAAGCTTTTTTTTCACACGAATACATGCTAGCATGCGCGCATGTTGTTCGCAGGAATACGTGAGAAAATCGCCTATTATCGCGCTCATCCTTTTGTCCGAAATACCGCAGTTTTACAGGCTGGCAGTATGTTTGGGAACGTTTTTCAAGCGGCCGCGGGTGTTATTATGGCCCGCATTTTGCAGCCAGAAGCCTTTGGCGTTTACGCGCTTGCCTTCAGTCTCGCTGGTTTTATTTCAATCTTTTTAGGCATCGGGGCGCAGGATGCGGTCACCACTATCGTGAGCGGAGCATATGCGCGCAATGATGGTAGAGAAATTCGAGAAGCTTTTTCATTTCTTGCAAAAATTACCATGATCATGGGTGGCGTCGCCCTTGGCGGGGCGGCGCTTGCTCCGCTCATCGCCTATAAGCTCTATGGCACTACTGCAATTGGATGGTTTGCGGGTATGGTGGTGTGCGCTTCCATCATTTCTACGACGGCATATTCTTTTGCAAACATCGGATCGCAAGTGGTGGGCCGCATCCGTCAGATGACGCTTCTTGGGCTTAGTGACCAGCTGCTCCGTACCTCATTGGCGCTCTTTGCGGTTGTTACTGGCCTTGGTGTTGGGGGTGTTGTTGTGGGGCACTTTATCGGCGCGTGCGTTCTTTGCGTCGCCTCTATTTCGATTTGGAGAAAGGTGCAGCGTGATTTTCCAATACTGCCACGCATGAGAGACCTCTTCACGCACATGCGAGAAGTTTCCATCCGGCGCTACATTCGATATAGCTTCTGGATCGCGCTTGATAGAAACTTATCCAACCTTTACAACATCTTACCAATCCTCCTTACGGGAATTTATGTCACAGCTTCTGAGGTTACTTTTTTCAAAATTGCCTTCGCTTACATAAATCTCGCCCTCGGTTTTCTGGGACCCATAGGAACACTGCTTAATGTTGAATTTCCAAAGATGAAAGTACAGGGCGTTGCCCGGCTTTCCAAGAACTTTACTCGCGTCACCATGTATGCGGTTGGTATTTCTAGTGTGTTAACACTTGGCGCCGCTATCATGGCGCCCCTTGCTTTTCATGTTGTTTATGGTCCCGAATTTTCTAAAAGTATTCAGTATGTATATGCTCTTATTCCGTACGGATTAGTTATGGGGCTTGGCATCGGTTTAGGGTCTATGCTGCGTGCATTGAATAAAGTTCATATCTCTATTCTCGTGCATGTATTTAATATGATCTTTGGCATCCCATTGGCACTCTTTCTTATCGGTAGACTGGGTGCATGGGGAACTATTGCTATAGTCACAACGTGGTATGCAGTTGCTCACGGATTCGTTTTCTTCTATCTCCGCACTGTACTGCGAGGAATGACTGAGAGAATAAATAGCGCATAGAATACATGATTCATACCACGCGCGAACTCGTTTTGTATGCCAGCCGCTATATGAGAGGTCGCGTATTAGATGCAGGTGGTGGGCCAGCAATAAAGTATAAATCACTAATTCTTCAGCGCGCCGAATCTTATACATGCCTCGACGCTCATGCTGGTGGCGGGGTTGATGTTGTTGGCGACGTGCTTGCAATGCCATTTGATGATGTGTCGTTCGATACGGTCATTTGCAATCAAGTGTTCGAGCACGTCCCGCATCCAGATCAGCTCATGAGTGAGATTTCACGTGTGTTACGAACTGGGGGCCATGCGATTATTACGGCGCCATTCACTCAACCCGTGCATGCGGATCCCGGTGATTTTTTTAGGTATACCCCCGAAGGATTGGTAGCTATTGCACAGCGTCACGGGTGTAAGGTGATTGAGAAGGGTGCTTATGGTGGTTTTTGGGCACTCGTATCCTCATATCTCAAGTTTCTTGTGTTCGACCCATATAAAAAACAGTCTCGCATAAAGCGGGCGGCGGCGCGTCGCCTAGACAATGTATTATTGTGGCTCGATCAATGGTCGACGCCCAAAAGAGTTTTTTCAGACAGCTTTGTAATTATCCAGAAACTATGAAGATTTTGTATGTTACTGACTCATTTGCGCCGGAGAGCGTTGGGGGCGCTGGGCAGGTTGCTCTCGATATGGCTCGTGGAATGCTAGCTCGTGGGCATACAGTTACCGTCCTTACAACAACGCAATATCGTGATCGGGTGGGTACGGGTACGTTTGAAGAGATCCCTGTGGTGCGACTGTACTCATCTCAAAAATCTTTTTTTGCTCGGTCGTATCTTTCTGCCTATAACCCATTTATTCGCACGGCGCTTCTCTCTGCCGTAAAAGAGGTAGCGCCAGATATAGTGCATGCCCACAATATTCACGAACATTTTTCATTTGCAGCGTTGCGTTGGACAAAGGCGCTTGGCATTCCTGTTTTTATTACTCTTCACGACACGTTAAGTTTTTCATATACCCGGCTGTACCATTTCATTCATCCGTTCGACAAAGAACAAAGGCCACCGTTTAAGTATGCGCTGTCTTGGTGGGATACTATTCGTCAAGTAGGAAAGGCATTTAATCCATTTCGTAAGTGGAGTATACAAACATCCTTGCAGTCGGCGCAGACCGTCTTTGTTGTCTCACGTGCGCTCCAAGACGCGCTGAAGCAGAATGGTATTTCTAAGACTGAAGTCCTTTACAATGGAGTTACCATGAATGATTTCCATGCGGATCAGAATGAGATTGCATCGCTACGCTCTGAACTTGGATGTCATGACCGCCCAGTTATTCTATTTGGCGGGCGCGCTCTTCAAGACAAGGGGTCTGAAGTGATCATTGATGCTATGGCAGAGCGGGTGGTAGAGAAGTGCCCAGAAGCCCTTGTGGTGATGGCTATTGAAAAAAGCCCCCACGGGGACGCTCTCTTACGATACGCCGCACAAAAAAAAGTCTCACACAACATTATGTGCATTGATCTCATGCATGGAAAAAGACGTGCTGCCCTTTTTTCTCTTGCTGATGTCGTCGTCGTGCCCTCAATATATTTTGATCCCGCACCGCTTATGGTGATGCAGGCAATGGCGTCGGCGAAACCGGTTATCGGCACTTGCTTCGGCGGCACTCCTGAAATTATTGAGGATGGTATTACTGGTTTTATAGTAAACCCATTTCATACAATTCTTTTGGGCGATAAAATCCTGGAGATTATTCAAAACCCCGAGAAGAAGCGGCGCATGGGGGACGCTGCTCTACTACGTGTTCAGCAGCTTTTTTCACTTCACAAACACATAGATCATGCGCTAGCGGCGTACGGAAAGGCGTTGATAAAAGGCGCGTAATCCTCTAGGATAGGATCACTGCATGAATGCATCTTTTTTGGCAAAGGTAGTGCGCATCCTCATATATGCAACGGCTATAGTGCCGCTGATTATTTTTGCGCAGTACATTTCCCCGTTTCACTTTGGGAAGGCGGTTATTTTCCGTCCGCTGATTGAAATACTGATCGCGGTCTATGTGCCGCTTGCAATCGTTGATGCATCATATCGTCCACGCATGCATGCGTTTACGTGGGCAATGCTCGCGTTTACTGCAGTATTTGGTATCGCAACGGCAACCAGCATTGTGCCGTGGGCAAGTTTCTGGGGTTCGCTTGAGCGCATGGGAGGTTTTTTTAGCTTTCTTCACTTCGCGGCATTTGTGCTCATTGTCTCTGCGGTGCTCCGTGAGCGCGCGCACTGGACTTTCTTTTTAAATCTTCTTGTTGCAGGCGGCATCCTCTCGGCGTTCTATGGTTTTGGCCAAAAACTCCCCGTGTGCACTCCGGGCTCCTCGGGTATTTGCGCCCTCTCTTCATGGTTTATTGGTGGTGGTGGCCGTGAGCGTATTTTCGGCACCATCGGAAATGCGGCGCTCTTTGCTGGCTATCAAATTTCTGTTGTTTCTTTAGCGCTTGCCTTGTGGGTGCGCGGCGGGGCGAAGCTGTGGGAAGAACGGCTCTACAAGGCGATGGTTGTGCTCGGCACTCTCGCAGTTGTTATGACGGTAGTGCGTGGCTCGCTCCTCGGTATTGGCATTGGCGCCTTCCTGTTTACCGCGGGTATGTGGTGGAAATTCCGTGAGCGATGGTCACGTAATGCGCTTGCCAGTGTGAGCGTTATTGCCCTGCTTACCGGTCTTCTTATTTCCGTTCCAGCGTTGAAAGATTCTGCGTTGGTACAGAGTTCTCGTTTTATGCGTCGCCTGACCGATACCTCATTTGATTCCTATACGGCAAAAACGCGCTTCTGGGCATGGGAAGCGGGGATCACGGGATGGAAAGAGTCGCCCAAGACAATCATGCTCGGGTGGGGACCTGAAAACTTCAATATTCCATTCGCACAGCATTTCAACCCGCAATTTTTCCGTGGATACGGTTCAGAAACATTTTTCGACCGCGCTCACAATATGTTCGTTGAAGTGCTAGTCACAATGGGTCTTGTGGGGCTCGGGAGCTATCTCGCCCTCTTTGCCACACTCTTTTGGGCGCTCTATCGCATCGCACAACGTGACGATGCCTCTTGGAAAATGGCATGGGCACTGGGAAGCGGCACAGTTGCATACATGATCCATAACGCCTTCATTTTTGATACAACCGCAAATTGGCTGCTCTTCTTTGCAATATTCTCATTTGTAGCATGGGAGCGTTTTGGGGTAGGGGCCGTAGAATCGAAGCCCGCCAATGCGTCGTGGGCGGCTCCTGTGGCGGGAGTGCTGCTAGGCATTATCGCATGCGTACTGATCTGGAACACTGCAGTGATACCCGCGAAAGCAAACCGAGCGATCACGTGGGGCATCGTGTATGGATGGAATGATGACTTCCCAACTGCAGTGAGTGAATTTAAAAAAGGTATTGCCTATAACACGCATGGTGTGTATGAATACCGTCACCGTTTTGCACAATTTCTCTTAGACAACGTCAGCCGCTATGCGCCATTGGGCGTGCCGTTCACGGATGCGATGATCTATGCGACCGAGGCAGTAGAGGAAAATAAAATAAAAAACCCGCATGACTATTTGCCCTACCTGTATCTTTCGCGCCTCTACGTAACGCTGGGGAAAGAAGATCCATTGTCGCCGTGGAACGACAAGGCTCTTGAGAGCGCAAAGGCCGCACTCACGCTTTCAGAGACATTCATTCGTACTTACTACGAAATCGGACAGGCATATATTAATAAAAATGATTTTGAGGCGGGTGTCAGTTGGTTCAAAAAAGCCGCCGAGCTTAACCCCGATGTTGCGGTTTCATACTGGTATGTGGGTGCAGTGGAATTAGAGCGTAACAACAAACAGGTTGCTATGGATTATTTTGAAGAGGCATTTAATCGTGGCTACGTTGGCACTGAGCTTGATTATAATCGGGTCGTGCCGTTGTATAGCGAATTTAAAAACTACGATCGCCTCGTCCAGATTTTCGAGGAGCTGGTAAAAATCCAGCCTACTGATGCGCAGTATCGCGTTTCACTTTCTGCGGCCTATGCGAGTGCTGGGCGCATCGACGATGCGCTACAAGCCGCGCGAGAAGCGGTAAAAATAAATCCGGAGCTGATCGATGAAGCGCGTGCGTTTGCACGAAGTCTAGGCCGAGAGCTCTAGCGGCCCTTTCCGAAGAGAACGAGTGCGATAGTTCGCAAAAGGATGCTCACGTCAAGGACGAGCGAGCGGTGTTTGATGTAGTATAAATCGTATTGTAGCTTTTCTGCGGCATCGCGCACTGATGCGCCATAATCATAGAGAATCTGCGCAAGGCCAGTAAGCCCTGGTGTTACGAGATAGCGCTCATTATAAAAGGGGATAGCGTCAGTAAGCGTTCCATGAAATTCAGGCCGCTCTGCCCGTGGCCCCACAAACGAGAGCTCACCTTTCAGCACATTCCAGAGTTGGGGTAATTCATCAATGCGCGTTTTGCGTATGAAGCGTCCAAAGCGAGTAACGCGCGGATCTTTTTTTTGCGCCCACACGGCGCCGGTGTCTGCTTCTGCATTTGCGATCATTGAGCGGAATTTAAGAAGTGTAAATGGTTTTAATCCTTTCCCAACGCGCACTTGGCGGTATAGGATCGGCCCAGGGGAAGAAAGCTGAATTACTGCTGTAATGAACGGCAGTGCGAGGAGTGTTGGAATGCCAAGGGTGATAGCGCAGGCGATATCGACGGCACGCTTTGCAACGGCATACCCACGCTGTGATGTGGTGGGGATGTTGCTGGTTACCCACTCACTATTTACAGCACCGAGTACTACTTTTCCAAGAGCTGCTTCGGCAAAATCTGAAAGTCGCATGAAGCGTACATTGCTTCCCATGCATGCATAAAAAATGTCGCGTACGCGATGTGTAGTGTATGCCTGTGGGCCTACAACAATAATGTCATACGCTCCCTCGGTGATTTCGGGGAGAATATTTACACTGTCCGGCAATCGTACCGGTGTATACCCAAGGTATGGGTTGGCGACGAGCGCTGCTATGACTTCGCCGGTGGTTACATCGGTGCCGATAAAGAGTGTGCGAAGTGCAATGTGCGCGGATGCGCGGATCACCATCATGCGCACGGTAATCAGTAAGCATGTCGCGATTGTGATAAAGAGAAATAGATTTGTTTTCGGAGTGATATCAAAAAATGGAAAAAGATAGAACAGCGCGACCGACGCTGCTGAGGCAAGCACGGCGCCCTGAATAACACCGCTTGCGATACGCGCGGATGTATTCTGCGCTGTAAGGTCATAGAGGTTCGCAATATAGAGACCAATAACCCACGTCAGTCCAATAAACAAAAAGGGAACTCCGTGGAGCAAAAACTGCGCCTCAAAGGTATCCGGATAGCGTGCCCAGATAGTGAGTGCAAGTGCCCCCGAGAGGGCAAGGATATCGGCGCACAGAATAAGAAAGCGGCGCATAAGAGTGAAGAAATAATACAGTTTTTAACGTGTTTTGTCAATTAATAGCGTGTGCCGCGCTGTGCTATACTGCGAAGAACATGTCACCACGCTTGTTTGCTCGCTTTTTTGCAGTTTTAGTTGTGGGTGCGACTTTCTGGGCGCCACACGCATCCGCAGACATTCTCGGCCAACGCGAGGCGTTTTTTGTGAACACTGGTTTCGACGTTATGCATCGCCAAGGTCTTGATGCCACATTGCACCGCGTAAGTGAACGAGCCTACTGGTACATTGAGGATGCGGCGTGGAGTGGGTTTTCTTCGCAGGAGCGTGCGCGGGTGAGTGAAGCTCTTGTCGCACTTGCAACGGAATTTGATACGAGAATATACCCAATCACTACTGCCTTCTGGGGCTCTGAAGCAACGCCTGGCGTGGACGGTGATCCGCGCGTCACTATTTTATTGCAACGCTTGAATCAAGGTGCGGGTGGCTATTTTGATACAATCCATAGTTACAGCGTACAGCAGGCTCAGGGCACAAATGAGCGAGAGATGGTGGTGGTCAGTTTAGACTCACTTCTTTCAAGCCAGGGAAAAATCTTTCTCGCTCACGAATTCCAACATCTGATTTCGCTCAATCAGAAAGAATTCACATCTGGCGTTTCGGAAGACGTGTGGCTCAACGAGCTGCGAGCTGAATACACTGTTTCACTTATGGGGTATAACACTCCTCTCGAGGGCTCGAGCCTTGAAAGCCGCATCGATACGCTCAAGCGCTTTCCTACCGATAGCTCGCTTGTGTGGGGCGGCACGCGCGCGGACTATGGACAGGTAGCGCTTCTCGCTGAATATCTTGTGGGGAGATACGGCGAAGGCATGCTGCGCGATACGCTGCGTTCGAGTTCTTCGGGCATTACTTCCTTTGACACATGGCTTGCGAGTCGTGGCTACCGTGAACGATTCGCTGACGTTCTTGCTGACTGGTGGGTTGCGAACATTTTGAATGACTCCGTCGCAGACGCACGGTTCGGATATGCGCGGCAGGATCTTTCCCATGTGCGCGTACAATCTTCATTTGTAGCTACGGCGCGCAAAGACACTGAGCATGTCGCCTTTGCTGAACTGGAGGGCTGGGAGCCGGTGACGCATGATTTTCGTGTTGCTGAAGCTCTTGCATCCAAAGAGAATGCTGTACGTATTACTATTGTCGGGGATGTGCGAGGAGCGTGGAAAGTGCGCGCAGTAACGGTGAGTAGCGATGGGGTTCTGCGCGCCTACGATGTTCCTTTCAAGGGTACGACGGCAACTCTGTTGATAGAACCCGGGCATGATATCGAACGTATCATTATCGCTGGAGCACACATTGGCCAACAGGGTAGTTGGGAGCAGTCGCTGACGTTGTCGTGGGAGGCGCGCATGCGCGTGGTGGCATCTTCAGAAGCTCCAGCGGAAGCTTTTGTGATCCCCGGTATACCCACAGATCTCGAGGGCGCGTTGGTAAAGCGCAGTAACGCAGAAACGGAAATGTATGTGATCACGCGTGGATACAAGCGCTATTTGCGCCCAGAGATCATTGCACTCTACGGCCACTTAGATCCGGTCCGCGTGATACCGCTTGATGGAGCTACATTTGATAGCTATCAGACGGCGAGCTATATCCGTATCGACGGAGACGAGAAAGTCTATGCAGTGTGGCCAGATGGCACGAAGCATTGGTTGCGCATGTCTGGAGCCCAATTTGGAGCCTCGGGACGTGATTGGAACGCCATCTTCACTGTTTCGCCCGCGGAGGCTGCTGCGTACAAAGCGGGCGCGGATATTACGCAATAAGAGGCTTTTTTGTGAAGCATTGCCCCTCCTTGCGGGTGTGCTACCATACCTATATGAAACTCGATATTACCTGTAAAATGATCGAGCTCACAAACCCGCTTCGCGCGTTTGTGGAAGAAAAGATTGGCAGTTTAGATCGTGGCGTTCCTGAATTGAAAGAGGGATACGCAGTAGTGGAAATTGGTAAGCCATCGCGACATCACAAGAGCGGCGAAGTATTTTATGCCGAGGCGATGTTGAAGATAGGTCGTGCAACGCTCCGAGCTGAGAGCACGCATCATGATCTTCGCGCAGCGATTGTTGATGTGCGTGAAGCGCTAAAAGCGCAACTGGCAAAGCGAAAAGAAAAATCCCTTGCTCGCAGGACAAAGAAGAAATAGCCTTTCTTAGCTCTCATGTCTTTTTTCTCACGCATATTTGGCGATGCCAATGAGCGCGCGATTCGCGCGCTTTCTCCGCTTGT
>JBBTYA010000008.1:0-11112 GCA_038061995.1 Patescibacteria group bacterium
AGCCTTGGTGGGCCGTTACCCCGCCAACTAGCTGATAGGACCTAGGCCGCTCCCCAAGCGTCTTGCGACTTTACTCTTGCGAGACCATCGAGAATTAGCGGATCTTTCGACCCGTTATGCTCGACTCGGGGGTACGTACCAAGGTGATACTAACTCGTTCGCCACTAGCCATGATCTTGATGTAATCGCAGTCATGGCCCGTTCGACTTGCATGCCTTATCCACGCCGCCAGCGTTCATCCTGAGCCAGGATCAAACTCTCTTCAAATTTAATAGACTGGTGTGCGAGTATGAATTGGGAAAGTGCAACACCTGAATAGATAGTTCAGGGGCCCGAGCAGTATACCCTAGTGTTGTTCTCTACGTCAAGAGCCTTTTTTGCCCCCTTTTCGCCACTCGGCAACCTTGGCATGGTTGCCGGAAAGCAGCACTTTTGGCACGCGCCAGCGCGCTCCCTTTTTGGGCTCAAAAATCTCTGGCTTTGTGTACTGTGCGTGGTCTTCTTTTGTCTGGCTCTCAGGGTCATGCATAAAGCCCGGAAGGAGGCGCGCTACGGCTTCAATAACCGTCATCGCGGGGACTTCCCCGCCGTTTAAAACATAGGGGCCAACAGAGACAACCGCGTCAGCAACGTGGTCAGCGATACGCTCATCGATCCCCTCGTAGCGACCGCACACCAAAATGAGCTGATCTACCTTTGTCCATGCGCGTACGTTCTGTTGTGTTAACTGTTCTCCGCGCGGACTAAAGAGAATAACCCTCCGTTTGGGCTTTGTAACGTTCGCAATTTTCTTTTTCAGTAATTCTTGAACTGCTTTATAGATCGGCTCAACCTTCATCACTAAACCTGGGCCACCGCCATAAGGCTTACCATCAACAGTCTGGTGCCGATCGTCTGTCCAATCGCGAAGATAGTGCGTGTGTATAGAAAGAATGCGTTTCTTTTGCGCTTTCGCCAAGAGGGACTCGGCGAGGAATCCTGAAAAGAGGTCTGGAAAAATGGTAATAATATCAATACGCATATCGTATAAAGAAGTGCGCCGCCCACCCATGGGATAGACGGCGCGAAGGAACTATCTACGAAACCGAGCGCCATGATGTGGCCGTGACCGTGGCGTCTTTTTTGAACGCCTTCGACCTTCCCACACCATTTGGCGCACCGCTTCAGTGAGGGTGAGCGGCGGTTGTAGGGCTGCCTGAAGTTCCGCGACCACGCTCCTTAGAAGCAGATCGTCGAGGCTCTCTGCCCCACCCTCTCGGCGCCGTCTACAGCGTGGCCGGCGCTTGTTCATGCTAGTTCTCCAGCATGGGCGCCTTGGAGATCTCGAGGAACGTCGGGTCCGCTCCTGTTGGCCAGAGCATCAGCTCGACCTCCAAGCCGGCCTCCGCGAGCTCCTGACGGAGCGCCTCCAAGACGAAGAGGGGCATCAACGATGCGTCGGGGATGAAGAGAGAAACCGGCTCGCCCGGTCGGATCCCTCCCCCTTCAAGAAACGCCGTTGCCGCTTCTTCGTACATCCTCTGAAGCTGCTCTCGTTCTGCGCGAGTCATCTCCACGAAACTAACCTCCTATCACTCCCTGATGGAGCGAATATCTTATTATGCAACAAAAAACGGCATCGTGCAAGATGCCGCTGTTTGTATCGCACTACCCCTACATTCCTAGCTCACTTACTACTTCATCTACGTCTTTTGCCATACCTGCCATTTTGCCACCTTCTGGCTCTTCAATGCGGAGGTTGACTCGGGCCTCGTGACGCATACCCACAATACGAGCAAGCGTACGAATTGCTTTTGCCGTTGCACCACTGCGTCCGATAAGCATGCCCATGTCATCGCGATGGACTTTCACGGAAATAAGCACGCCCAACTCATCGACTGTGCGCGTTATTTGGACGTCGTCAGGCTTACTCACGATGGATTTTACAACGTATGCTACGAAATCACGATCTGCTTCTTGCGCCATAGAGAAAATGGAAGTGGGAGCTTGTGCCGGTCATATCATGCCCACACACACGCGCCCGCCTTCATGTCATCGCCCACTAGTATAGGGATTCGCGCGCAGACGTCAACGAGCCACGATGCTCACCATACGCTTAGGAATCACGATGACCTTTTGCACCGCCAGTCCTTCAAGTGCGCGCACGACACCATCTGCCGCAAGCGCCTGAGCTTTTACAGCGTCTTCGGAGGCGTCGGAAGCAACCTCAATAGTGTCGCGCAGCTTTCCATTCACCTGCACAGGGACAACAACGCTCTGCGATTCAAGGAGCGCTGCATCGAATGAGGGCCAGGGTTCCTGGTGCACCGACGACGTATGGCCACATACCGAATGCCACAATTCTTCAGCAAGATGTGGCGCGAACGGTGCGAGTAATCGAATAATATGCTCCCGCTGCTTTGTAGTAAGCGTCGTCTTTGCGTCATCAACAGCGTTCATCAGCTTCATAAGCTCACTAATACACGTATTTAGCGAAAGGAATTCGATGTCTCTACTAATGTTTCGTGTTGCCGCATGCAATGCACGCTCTACGTCAGGAGATGCTTCATCTGCCGGTTCTTGTAAAAACAGCGTCCAGATACGCGAAAGCAGTCGGTGTACTCCGGTTATACCTCGCGGATCCCAAGGACCGCCCCGTTCATAGGGCGCCATGAACGCCAAATACATACGCACCGTATCTGCGCCATATTGAGCCACCTCTTTATCAGGATCAACCACATTCCCCCGAGACTTCGACATTTTTTGTCCGTCAGGACCAAGTACCCACCCACGATTCACACGCTTTAAGAATGGTTCTTCAAATGAGAGGTAGCCAAGATCAAAAAGTACTTTTGCAAAAAAGCGTGAGTAGAGAAGATGCATGGTGTTGTGATCCGACCCGCCAAGATATATCGGCACCGGCAACCACTGCGCCATTTTTTCTTTACTCGCAAACTGCTCACTATTGTGAGGATCTGTATAGCGGAGGTAGTACCACGAAGAATCTACAAAGGTATCCATGGTGTCCGTTTCACGCTGTGCATCCTCACCACACTTCGGACATAAAACCGAAAGCCATTCAGTTGCCTTTGCAAGTGGACTCCGCCCATCATCTGCTGGTTTGAAATCGCGAAGCGGCGGTAACTCTACGGGAAGCTGGTCATCTGGAACGGGAACATAGCCACACGTCGTACAGTGAATAATAGGAATAGGGACCCCCCAATAGCGCTGGCGTGAGAGGACCCAGTCGCGGAGCTTAAAGGTTGTTTTTGCATATCCAGCGCCCTTCGCGGCAAGCTGATCTATGACTTCCTGCACATCATGGAGCGGAGCGTCACTTATCGGAAGGTTGAAGGCATCGGCAAAGGCACGATCCCGCTCATCGTGCGCGGGCACCGCCATAATAGCTCCCGTACCATAATTACCTAGCACATAATCTGCAACCCACACTGGAATACTTTCTCCAGAGATAGGATTTTTTGCTGAGATGCCCAGAGCAACGCCCGTCTTGTCCTTTGCACCCTCAAGGCGCTCAAGTTCTCGTTTAGAGCGACTTTCTGTAATATATGCGCGCACCTCATCGCTCGCCTGCCAGCCAACGTCAATCCATTTCTGCGCAAGCTCTGGTGAAACCACTAAGAAGGTTGCGCCAAAAAGTGTATCTGGCCGTGTCGTAAATACTTCGACTGAGTGCTTGCCGTCTTCTTGTCCAGCGATCCCCGAAAGTGGGAATGTGATAATCGCCCCCTCTGATTTTCCGATCCAATGCTGTTGTGCGGTGCGAGCCGTGTTCGGCCAGTCCAGATTCTCAAGTCCACTAATAAGTCGATCAGCGTACGCGGTTGTCTTCATCATCCACTGTTCCAAAGAGCGCTGCTGCACCGCGGTACTACACCGCTCACAGTGACCATCAACGACCTGCTCGTTCGCAAGCACCGTCTGATCCTTTGGACACCAGTTCACTGTTGTCTTTGCGCGGTATGCAAGGCCTTTTTCAAACATGCGCAGAAACATCCATTGCGTCCACCGATAATACGTTGGATCTATTGTGGAGACCGCACGAGAAAAATCAAACATTGCCCCCATGCTGTGGAGCTGATTCGTCATGTACTCGATGTTTTGCTTCGTCCACTCCCCTGGATGGATATCGCGCTGGAGCGCAGCGTTTTCTGCTGGCAATCCAAATGCATCAAACCCCATGGGGTACAGCACATTAAAGCCCTTCATTTTCCAGTAGCGCGCATACATATCAGGGAGCGCAAAAGCATACCAGTGGCCAATGTGTAAATTGCCAGAGGGATAAGGAAACTCTACGAGCACCATCTTATTAGGGCGCCCCTCAACGTGGTCTGGCGTTTCGTTCGCGCGCATGTCTACCCAGGCACGTTGCCACTTTTTCTCAATTTCATTTGGCTGATAGGAAGACATAGAGGTATGCGAACTATACCAAAACGGGAGGAATAGTGAAAAGCTTTTCGGCGTTTCGCGTTGTGTGCTCCGCAACACGCTCAAAAGAGACACGACGCAGACGGGCAAGCTGCTCTGCGACAAACCCCACAAACGCAGGCTCGTTCCGCTCCCCGCGATGTGGTTCAGGCGTTAAATAGGGAGAGTCAGTTTCCAGCACAATGTGTTCCAAGGGAATTTCCATGGCCGTATCATCGTATTGCCGCGCAAACGTGATGATACCATTCAAACCGATCATGAATCCTAGGTTGATATATGCCTTTGCGTCCGCATACGTACCCGTAAAACTATGAATGACACCCGTCACCCTCCCCGCGAACTCCGAAGATGCGAGGAGTGTCCGCATGTCAGCATGTGCATTTTTATGCGCACCATCTCTACAATGGATAATCAGTGGTTTGCCCGAATCACGAGCAAGCGAGAGCTGTTGTACTAAACGTTCGTATTGAACACGCTGTTGCGCAGCATCGGGTGTACGGTAGTAATCAAGGCCGACCTCTCCGATTGCCACAACACGGGGCGAGGCGAGAAGCTCCGCATACACGCTCTGATCATATATTTCAGAAAGATTGTCGTTGGGATGAAGGCCTATGGACGCCCATACGTGATCGTGCGCAGATGCAAGCTCAATAGCCGCCTGAGAGGAATCAAGATCAACGCCGACGCACACCATGCGCACTCCGTCTTCTTTCGCGCGCGCAAGCATTTCATCGCGATCGCGATCAAAGTTCTTCATCTGTGGGTGTGCGTGAGTATCAAAAAGAGAAGACATACATTCTCAACTACGAGAGGCGTGGGAAAAGCCCCTCGCCTTTTTCTATGTGCAATACTGTGTCAGATGTTAGTTCTTTTATTGGCTCGATACCAAATAATTTAAAAATACTTTGCGCAGTTTCTGGCATAAACGGTTGGAGAAGCCAAGTGATGTGTACGATCATACCAGTGGCTTGGAGTAGCACCTTTCGTTGCTCTTCAGTATTTTGTAGTGCCCAGGGTTTTTCTTCATTAATATACTGGTTCACTGTAGCAATCTTTTTCCACACGTCGGCGACGGCATCATGTAGGCGAAACTCTTGGAACGCTGCGTGATACTCCTCATCAGCATGAACGAGTTTCCAATGTTCAGAGCGATGGTCTTCCGGAAGATCCCACGTGAACGTGTCCCCAATTTTTGTTTGCGCAAGCACCAAAGTGCGCTGCACCAAGTTGCCGAGTCCATTTGCAAGATCCCCCGCATAGCGTGCTTTTAATTTTTCGAACGAAAAATCGCCGTCCTCTCCAGAGGGTATCTCGCGCAATAAGAAGTAGCGGACAACGTCGGTACGATACTGCTCCACTGCAGCATACGGATCGATGCCATTGCCAAGTGATTTTGAAATCTTCTCCCCATCAACGGTCACGTACCCGTGCACCAACAGAGTGGATGGGATCGGCAACCCCGCAGACAAAAGCGTCGCGGGCCAATAGACCGCATGAAAGCGTGTAACCCCCTTGCCTACCAGGTGAACGCGCTGGTCGTTCTCTTTCCAATAGTGCTGGAAAAGTTCTGCGTCATCAGCATACCCGAGCGCAGTAATGTAATTCGTAAGCGCATCAAACCACACATACATTTTTTGACTTGGATCTCCCGGCACATCAATGCCCCACCCCTTTGCGCGAGCGACACTTCGCGAAATACTAAAATCTACCAACCCTTCACGAATGAACGAGGTGATCTCGTTTTTACGTGAGTTGGGAAGAATGGCAAGTTTTCCTGACTCAATAAGCTCCAGCAGTTGAGTCCCATAGTTGGACAGTTTAAAAAAATAGTTTTCCTCCGAAACGCTCTCGGGTGCTGTTTTATGCTCAGGACAAAGCCCGTCAACAAGCTCTTTGGGAGTTTTGAACTCTTCACATCCAACACAGTAGAGCCCCTCATACGTTTTTTTATAGATATCTTCTGCCTTGCACGCGCCCCAGAGTTTTTGCGCTCCACGTACATGGCGCTCTTCAGTGGTACGGATAAAATCATCATTCGAAATGTTGAGCACCTGCGGGTCCGAGAGCTCTTGAAAGCGCTTTGCGTGCTCATCTACAAAGTCTTGTACAGAAACACCTGCCTTTTCTGCGGCCCGTACATTTTTGAGCGCATTTTCGTCGCTCCCATTCACATAGCGCACGTCATCGCCCAACATACGGCGATAGCGCGCTATTGCGTCAGCCTGTATCAACTCAAGCGCAAAGCCGATATGCGGTTGCGCATTCACATATGGGATCGCAGTCGTAATATAAAAACGGTTATTCTGCATCTTCTTCTATACTATCTTCTTCTGGCTCTCTCTTCCTCCGCACACTTCGTTTCTCTGGAGCAATAACCACCACAAACTCTCCACGTGGATCACCTCGAGAAAACTCCCGAATTACCTCTTCGATAGTACCTCGCACAATAGTCTCGAACTGTTTCGTAAGCTCGCGAGCTATAAGGAGCTGCCGCTCTCCTATGTGTGAAACATCGCGCAGCGCTTCAAGCGTCTTGAGGATTCGATGCTTCGACTCGTAGAGTACCAATGTATCATGCATCTCTGCAAGCGCACGAAAAAAGGTTTGGCGACCTTTCTTGTGTGGTGGGAACCCCAAATACACAAAGCGATCTGCGGGAAATCCGCTCACCGAAAGCGCTGCAACAGCTGCATTAGCGCCCGGGATAGGAACAATGTGCGCATCTGGCACGGCTTCGCGGATGAATGCAATCAGCATGCCTCCAGGATCATTAATGCCTGGGGTTCCTGCATCCGATACAAGTGCTACTCGCTGGCCTGCGCGCAATGCTTCTGCAACCTTTCGAAATGCATTCGCCGTACTGTGCTGATGAAAAGCGAGAAGTGGCGTACGGATAGCGTGGCGCTCACACAACACTTTTGTTGTGCGCGTATCTTCAGCGAAAATCACATCAGCACTCGCGAGTGTATTGATCGCACGCAAGGTAATGTCATCAAGATTCCCTATCGGCGTTGCAACAATAAAGAGAGTTCCCATGTTATGCCGACTGTTGTCGGCGGAGCTCCTTGCGACGCGCAAGATCATCGATCACCTCAACAACAACCGTTGCGATAGGCACACCAAGGAGTGCTCCGGCGATACCATAGAGCTTCGCGCCGATGAGTAATGCAAGAATGACGACCACCGGATTCATGCCCGTCGTTTTACCAAGAATAAGTGGTGCGAATACGTGACTCTCTACTTGTTGCACAACGCCATAGAATAAGAATACCCACACGCCCAACGCGGGATCTTGTAGAAACGCCAAACCAATCGCAGGAATCATGGCAAGAATCGGGCCAGCAAATGGGACAATTTCAAGCGCCATGGCGAGAATGCCTAGCAAGAGA
Organism: Patescibacteria group bacterium; assembly: GCA_038061995.1. Taxonomy (GTDB): domain Bacteria; phylum Patescibacteriota; class Minisyncoccia; order 2-02-FULL-40-12; family GWA2-44-9. The sequence goes on from JBBTYA010000008.1 coordinate 7,815, forward strand.
GCAAATTTCACGTTGAATAGTTCAAGGCCCACATACACTAGAAGCCCAACAATAAGCGCAAGAAGCATTTGCCCTTGTAACCAGCGCCCCACCTTCACTTCTGCGCGGTGCCACAGGTCAATGAGGTAGTTCTCATATTTTGTAGGTGTCACGGAGCGAATAAATGCATCGATGCCATCTTTCATGATGGAGAAGTAAAACGAGATAACAATAGTGGCAACGAATGCGAAGAGCCCGCCGAAGATGCTGATCAAGAAACTAATACTCGATTGTGAGAATTGCTGAAGATAGTTACTAAAGAGGTCAAGAATATTTTGCAGCTCACTTACAAAATCAAAATACCGCGGAGAACCGCTCTGCACGGTATCGAGCGATGATGTCACGTCTTCGATAATGCGCGGAAATACCGACGTGAGTTGGGCAAGGTCTTGGGACAAGAACGGGATCACGAGAGAAGCTAAGAAAAGGAGGAGGCCAAATACAATGATGTAGAGCAGTAACACCGCCAGAATACGAGGGATCCCCCGCTTTTCCATGGACGTCGCAAACGGAGAAATACCCGATGCAATAATGATCGCAAAGAGTACGATGGCGAAGATCTCCTTCAGCGCATAAAGCAAAAGCGCCCCAGCGGTCAGTGCCAGAGCGCGCATGATGCTCGCGGCAGAGATATCAAGAGTGAGTGTATTATCGTTTGGCATACTGCGTAATGAGTTCTTGGAGCGCGGCCTCGTTACTCTGTGGGCCAATGAGTGCGAGCGCGGCACGTTCGGGCGAAAGAATCTCGCGCATCACCGCGCGCACATCTTCACTCGTCACTGCTTTCATTTTATCGAGTTCTTGCGCTGGCGTCAAAATAGTGGCGTCCAAAAGCCATGACATCGCATAGGCGTCCGCAACGGTATCTGAGTGCTCGAGACCAAGCACAAGGGACCCTTCCATATTATCTTTCGCGCGCTGAAGCTCTTCTGATGACACGCCTTCATGCGCCATTTGCGCACACTGCTCTAACATAACCGTTGCCGCTTCGTGTACTTTTTCCGCACTCACACCAGCCCGCATCATAAGATACCCGCTATCAGTGTACGCGGTGTGACGCGAACCCACATAATATGCCAATCCCCGCTTTTCACGGATTTCAGTAAACAATCGTGAGCTCATGCCTCCACCCAAAATCGTGCTCGCGATGCCCATGGCATAGCGACGCTCATCTTTAAGATCAATACCACGGAGTCCAAGAATAAAATGGGTTTGGTCAGTGTCTCGTGTAATGGCGCGAACGACTGGGCCCGCATCTGCGTGCGTGGTTGCAAGCTTTGTCGGAGCAGTGGCTTCACGTATGCGCGCAAATGCTTTTGTCACACGCTCAACAATGTCTTCATGAGTTACATTTCCCGCAACAGCGATAACCGTATTGGCAGCAACATAGTGCGAGTGGAAATAATCTGCAACCTGATCACGCGTCAGCGCAGCAACCGATTCCTTTGTGCCGCCGATATCCCAACCCGCAGGCTGATCACCATACATTGCCCCTTCAAAGACATCACCCACATGACGCATGGGATTATCTTTATCCATGTTAATCTCTTCAATAACAGGGCCCTTCTCGCGCTCAATTGCTGTTGCATCTAGAAGTGAGTTTTGGAAGATATCAAACACCACATCAGTGATTACATCGAGTTTCGCGATACTCGCCTTTGCATAGTAGCCAGTGAGTTCTTTACCCGTGAACGCATTGTAATCTGCGCCGATACCATCAAGCTCACGCGCGATATCCAAAGGACCAGGGCGACGCTCCGTCCCCTTAAACATCATGTGCTCTAAAAAGTGTGAGATCCCGCCAATCTCCTTCGCCTCGTATTTAGAACCCGTTCCCACCAGCACCAGCACGGTTGCCGTTTGCGTGGCGGGCATAGGAATAGTCACGACGCGCAAACCTGAAGGAAATGTGTGGGTGGAATGGATAAGGTTCATAGGTTGGTGCCGGCGGGAGGAATTGAACCTCCGACCTAAGCGTTATGAATGCTTCGCTCTAACCACTGAGCTACGCCGGCAAAAGTATCAGCATCGTACACGATTTCCTTTGTTTTTTCAACGGACCGTCTTGCCCTCCCTCATTTTTGCTGGTATGTTATGGAACGTACACATATCGCGGGGTGGAGAAGTGGTATCTCGCCAGGCTCATAACCTGGAGGTCGCTGGTTCGAATCCAGCCCCCGCAACAAGCGAACGTAGGTGAGCGCAGTGCCCTGCGCCAGTAGGCGGCGGGTACAAGAAAAAAGGGCTCCGTAACTGCGGAGCCCTTTGCACTGCTACGACACTCGCCAAGGATACTGCTTCACGACCGAGACAATCCTCTTATCGAAGTCTGGAACCAGCGTTCGGAAGAAAGCGTACCGCTCTGGCACCTCCAGTGGGATAAGGATGAACTCCCCTTTTCGGAACGGTGAGTCACCGCCCGTCAAGAAGCGAGCTTCCTCAGCTTCGCAAGCAATACGAAGCTTTGCTTCTTCTTTAAGCTCTTCTGGAGTTGCCTGCTTCCCAGGATATGCCGCAAGCATGCGAGTGAAGTTTTGAAGCTCCACTAAAAGCGCCTGTTTCGAGATGAAGGTATCGAAGTTAGTGAGCACTGCAGGACTTGGCTTCGGCTCCCCTCCAAGGACATCAGCCTCCCAGTCAAGAAAGACAACACGAGATAGCTCAGGAATGTCTTGAGCGAGCCCTCGGATCATGTCCATATATTCTCGGAAGGGTTCTGCCGGCAAACGTCGTTCTTGCACATAGGAACGATTGAACGTGACGAACCACGTCACCTCGATGCTGTTTTGAGTAAAGAGATTAAGGATACGTGGCATTTCTTTCTCAATAAGCTCACGCTCTGCGGGAAGTGGAATGAATCTGCCTCCCTGCTGAGCCTTCCGCCGCTCCAATCCTAGGGCGGTGCACCATTGAAGTAATACCTCGACTGGCTGTCCATTGAGAGCGCATGAATTTACATATTCATCCACCCAACCATCGACCCGCTTGTTGTTTTTGCGAACGCCCCGATTGAGAATCCGGAGCGTTTCCATTACGCGTTGCGTTTGTGGTAAGCGCACACATTTCTCCTTTCGGTTAAACTGCGACCAGAACTTCAAAAGCGCAGCTTTAACCAACCCAACGCGATAGCTGAGTTGGTTAACAATGCTCTTTTGTTGTTTCTTCTTTTTATAACTCATGGGTTCTGGACGGGACTTGCACCCGCAACCAATGCCTTCACAGGGCACCGCTCTTCTATTGAGCTACCAGAACCAGAACG
>JBBTYA010000009.1:0-54625 GCA_038061995.1 Patescibacteria group bacterium
CAAAAAGGATTAGATACCCTTGTAGTCCACGCCCTAAACTATGCACACTAGCTATTGGGAGCATCGACCCTTCCAGTGGCGAAGCTAACGCGTTAAGTGTGTCGCCTGGGAAGTACGATCGCAAGATTAAAACTCAAAGGAATAGGCGGGAACTCGCACAAGCGGTGGATCATGTGGTTCAATTCGACACAGAGCGAAAAACCTCACCAAGGCTTGACATCTAGCTGCATGCTCTGGAAACAGAGAGGCCTTCGAGGGTGCTAGACAGGTGCTGCACGGCTGTCGTCAGCTCGTCTCGTGAGAGGTATCCTTAAGTGGATTAACGAGCGCAACCCCTATCGTGTGTTACAAGTGTCACACGAGACTGCTTCGGTAACGGAGAGGAAGGTGGGGATGACGTCAAGTCAGCGTGGCCCTTTGATGCCTTGGGCTACACGCATGATACAATGGACGTTACAATGGGTCGCCAAGTCGCAAGACGGAGCTAATCCCATCAAAGGCGTCCCCAGTTCGGATAGGAGGCTGCAACTTGCCTCCTTGAAGCCGGAATCGCTAGTAATCGCGGATCAGCACGCCGCGGTGAATACGTTCTCGAGTTTTGCACTCACTGCCCGTCAACTCAAGGGAGTCGGTAATACCTGAAGACCCATAATTTCATGTGGGGCCATGGTAGGATCGATAACAGGGAGTAAGTCGTAACAAGGCAAGGGTAGCGGAAGCTGCTCTTGGATCACCTCCTTTCTATTCAAGCAATCCACTTCGGTGGGTTCGGGATAGAAAACCAAAGGTGTCGATAGAGGGTATGCACAGTTTGTTTGTCGATAGACAGATTCTGTGCATGATCTCTGCCGGGTCCGACGGCGAAATCGGAGATCAATGACTGTCCGATCTGAAAGTCAGTCATGATTGGTGGGCGAGTATGAATAGGGAAGGAAACAAGAACACCCCGCGCACATGCGCGGGGTGTTCTTGTTTCTTGGCCATGATACAATACAGGGGATGGCAGACTTTTCAGCTCTAGCAGAGCGCATTCCATGGGGGCTGTTGATAAGTGCAGGCGTCTTTACGGTCTTTTGGGTTGGCGTATTTGCGCTCCTGTATCATCTTATTCGCTTTGGCATTGGCGTTGCGCCTAAAATTGCATCGCTCACGCTTTTCATCGGCGCACTTTTATTATTTATGATCGCAATCGCCGCGCTACAAAACGTGCACCTTTCTCTTGCAGCGGGAACGTTCACTCCCCACTTCCCTCTTCCTGATATTCTTGCCCCATGAAAACACTCGACGCACTCACCCACTCTGAGAATTCTTTTGAGGGCCAAAAGTCATATGAAGTGACAAAGATTGTCTTGCGACGCCATCCGTTTGTGTTGCTCGTGCGCTTCGCGGGGATGGTGTTTCTTGCGCTGATGCCGCTGTTTCTCTGGGCGTTTCTGGGAGACCTCCTCTCCGCGATAGGGTTAGGGTCAGTGGCTATCGCGGCCGGTGCGCTCTATGCACTGGTGTGGTGGTATGGGTTGTTCTACCGCGTGACTATGTATCTCTTGGATGTATGGATTGTGACAGACCATCGCGTTATTGATAGCCAACAGTTCGGGCTTTTCCGCCGCACGCATGCCGAATTAAACCTCGGAAAGATTCAGGACATTTCCGTGTCTGTGAAGGGCGGCATGCCAACACTATTAGATTACGGCGATGTGGAAATTCAAACAGCCGCCGCGGATAAAAAATTCCTTTTTGAACAAGTACCTCACCCGCACAAAGTAAAAGATCTCATTATGAAAGCGCACACTCATTACGTTGCAGAGCACCCACACGGCAAGGAAACGCATACGGAAGTGTAAATGCCAGCTACTGCGTGTACATATTGACGCCGCTGTCGTATGGGCGTACCATCCCGCCAGTCCTTTTCAAGAGGTGAGAGACATGGCACAAACAAGATTGGTTCAGTTTGCATTCGAGACGGGAAGCTTCGACCCGTGTAAGGGCCACCGCACGTGGACTGAAAAGATGACTGGCCTGGAGATCGGGCTTCCTGACGGCCGTTGCGTGGTGCTTGTGGGGTACGGCTACGACCTGGGCAGTATCGGGTACATGTTCCTGATGCGCGGGGAGAGCGTCGAAGCCCTCGAGAGGCTCGAGGATCGCATAGACGCGGAGCACATCATCACTGGGAAGCGTGAGGTGCTGCAGGAAGGGCTCAACTTCCCAGACGAAGCGCTTGCGAGCTTGGTTGCTCGCATGGAAGGAGATGCCGCGTTTCTCAAGGCCAGGCAGGGCGCGTTGTTCGCTCTGCAGCTCGAGCGCGATCGGTGGCTGGATTCCAGCCGTCGGAAGGCTTCGGACGCCTTGCGGTTCTAGCACTCTGCGTACCAAAAAGGGCACCCCCGCGGGTGCCCTTTTCCTATTCCATACTTACGTAACTACTTTATCTGATACGTAATCTGCACGTTTACCGAGATTTCGTTTTCACCACTTGGGATTGCTGGGCCACCACCGCCCATACCACCCTTATATACAGCGGCATCATACATGGGCATTGGGATGCCACCCGTACCGTTTTCAGAGAAGTTCACGATGCGACCGAGTTTCACGCCAAGTTGGCGCTCAAGCGCGCGCGCTTTTTCTTTTGCATCGGCGATCGCTTCGTCTCGCGCATCTGCCATGAGCTCATCGGAATCATCAACCGTTAACTGGAAGTTGTTGATCTGATTTGCACCAGCGGAAACAACTCCATCGAGAACGGTATCAACGGTATCAAGATTGCGTACGCGTACTTGAACCATCTGGTTCACCTGGTATCCCGTGATACGCGCCTTTTCATATTGCGGGTAGGTGTACTGGGGATAGATGTTGTATCCCGTTGTCTTAATGTCTTTGTCTTCGATCCCTTCCTTCTTTAAGAATTCAACAAGGCGCTTTGAGCGGTTTGAATTCTCGTTTTGTGCCGCCTTTGATGTCTCTGCTTCAGTGAGAATGGAGAGATCAAGGAGTGCGATATCTGGCTTTGCAACCACCTTTCCCTGGCCAGAGAAAGAGATGGTGTTCGTTGTTGCTGCGGTGTTTGCTGCCTGATTGGTGCTGACCAAGAGGAACAGCGTGAGCGCCACAAGAACTGCCGAACCGAGCCAGAACAAGACGTTCTTTTGCTTTGGATCCATGAATGTGTGCGCACAACGCGGGTCTGGCGTCAGGAGCTCTGCCGCTCGTCCCTGGCGTTCAGTGCATAGGCAGTATACCATAGTTCTATGCACTCGGTGAGGCATCTTTTTTCTCATATACGCACCCACTGGCAGTTCTTATTCGCGCTCATGGTAGCGGGCATTCTGTGTTGGGGGCATATTGTTATTGTTGCCAATACATTTGTTGTTGATGAAACTGGCGCTATTCGTACGACGTACTCGGGATATGGAGATATTCCACTCCACCTTACACAGGTTTCCCGTTTTGCATTTGGCCGTATCGGAGATTTAGAAGAACCTATCTTTGCAGGGACGCGCATTGCATACCCATTCGGGATTAATGCGATAAGCGGGCTCCTGCTTCGCGTAACCGGTGCGTGGCGATTTTCTTTTCTTGCTCCAATCATGCTGTGCGTTGTGCTTTTGCACGGACTGTTATTCGTTGTGGGATATAAGATTACTCGGCGTGCACTATGGGCGCCCTTGCTCACCATTCTTGTTCTTCTGGGCGGTGGGTGGGGCGGGTGGTCGGTGGCACGAGATGCTATTCGAGAAGGATCTTCGTGGAGTGAATTCAAGCAACATCTTATTGATGGGAATATTTCAACCGTAACTCGTTGGGATGCGAAGTGGCCTGAACAGGTTATTGTCTTCGGAGCACCGCTTGGCTTAGTGCTCGTGCATCAGCGCACATTCTTTCCGGGCATTGTTGGTGCTCTCTTGGTATACGTCTTGTTATGGGAGGGTGTTGCTCGGCGTTCGCAAAAATACCTCTATGCGGGGGGTGTTGTGCTCGGATCTCTGCCGCTTTTTCATACGCACTCATTTGTTGCTGCGGGGCTTATCCTTATTGTGGTGACATTGTGGGGGCTACTCCGTGGTGTGTGGTGGGGAATTCCTTTTATAAAAACAGGAGTACTTGCGCTCATTCTTGCCGTGCCACAGGTATTATTCCTAGTGGGTGGAAAGCCCTTAGGAAGTGATGGAGACTTCGCGATGTTAAGACTCGGGTGGATGGTAGATCAAACTATCGACGGGTTTAAACCGCAGCCGGGGCATACGTCAAGCATATTCTCTGTGGCATATATACAGTTTCTTTGGATGAATTTGGGCACCCCACTTCTCGCCCTGCTGGGGCTCTCATGTGCATATGTTGTGCGCAGCATGCGTGCTCGCTTTCCACACATGGGCGTGATGCTTGCGGTGGCGTGGATGCTCTTTCTTGTGGTGCAAACCGTTCGCCTCCAACCATGGGATTATGACGACAACAAGCTATTGGTCTATATGCAGTTTGCTATCATGTGTGCGGTGCTCTACGCGTTTGCACATGCGAAACTCCGCGCGCTTGCGGGAGTAAGTTTTGTGCTCTTTGTTGGGGCATCCATACTTTCTGGAGTGATTGATAGCATCCCGTGGCTTGCCACGCCCGAGGATCGTCTCCCCGTTATCTTTGATGCGCAGGCCCGTGGGATTGCCTCGTTTATCCGCGATGCCATTCCCAATGAGCGCATTATCACATCAACAACACACACCAACCCCGTGCCAGCGCTGACAGGAAAATCGGTGTTTGTTGGATACCCTGGATGGTTGTGGACGCGCGGCCTATCCTATGGCTCTCGCGAAACTTTAGTGCGTGCCTTTTTTAATAATCCAGCAGGCGATACCACACAGCTTGATACACAATATCCAGCGAGATACGTACTACTCGACGATGCCGCTCGAAAAGATTTTGGCGCACAGGACGCGTCATTTCAAAAGTTGTTTCGGCTCATTGTGCGGAGCGGGCAGTACGCGCTCTACGAACGGAGCACGCCATGATTACGCCGACCACAGAACGAGAGCAGGAGCTTTTTACAGCGGGATACTCACGCGTCATTGGTGTGGATGAAGTGGGGCGCGGCTGTCTCGCGGGACCTGTCGTGGTGTGTGCGTTCTCATGCTCCGTAGAATCTATCGCAGTGCCATTGACAGGTGTTCGCGACTCTAAGCTTCTTTCTCCACGCCAGCGCGTGCAGGCTGCTGAAGACATTCGCGCGTTACCTGATACTCAGATCTCTCTTATTGAAGAAAGTGCCGGAACTATTGATCGGGTGAATATTCTTCGTGCAACAGATATGGCGATGCGTGCGGCTGTCTCGCAGGTGGCGTCTTCGCGTAGTGTGGTGCTCCTTGATGGGAATCACCGCGTTGCTGACATCCCCTGCTCTCAAGAGGCAATTGTGGGTGGCGATCGCACGGTGTATGCCATTGCGTGCGCTTCTATTCTCGCAAAAGTATTTCGCGATGAACTTATGGTGCGCATGGCAAAAAAGTGGCCAGAGTACGGCTTTGATATACATAAGGGATACGGAACCCCGGCACACCTTGCGGCATTGCGCGCGCACGGACCGTGTCATATACACAGACGCACGTTCGCAGGGGTGCGAGAGCTGGTATAGTGAGGGTATGGCAACCGTTGCAATTAATGGGTTTGGTCGCATTGGCCGAGCATTTTTTAAGCTTGCGCGGTTGCATCGTGAGCTGAACATTATTGCGATCAATGATTTAGGAGATCCGGAGACGCTCGCGTATCTCTTGCGCTACGACTCTACCTATGGGCGTTTCGATAAGCCGGTATCAGTACAGAAGAGCGGCTCACAAACATTTCTTATCGTCGACGATATCGCATATCAGCTGATCAGTGAAAAAGATCCGGCAAAATTACCGTGGGGCGACATGGGTGTTGATCTCGTTGTCGAGGCGACGGGCATTTTTGAAAGCTACGAAAAAGCGCGCGTGCACATTGATGCTGGCGCGCAGCGCGTGGTGCTCACGGCACCAGCAAAAGACGAAGACACCGATACGGCGCGCACCGTACTCATGGGCATCAATGCTGATGATTTAAAAACGTGCTCCATTTCTTCAAATGGATCGTGTACGACCAATTCAGCGGCTCCTATTATTCGCATCCTCCAAGATGCTATTGGGATTCAAAAGGCATTTCTTTCTACAGTACACGGCTATACAGCAACACAGAGTCTTATTGATGGCCCCGTCAAAGGTGGTGATGTGCGCCGAGGTCGTGCTGCAGCGGCGAACATTGTTCCCTCAAGCACGGGGGCGGCGATCGCAGTAACGCGCGCGGTGCCCGAACTCGCACATCGCTTTGATGGCGTTGCGATGCGCGTGCCAATAATCACGGGATCGCTTTCAAGTATTACTTTTCTAGCGAAGCGACAAACGAAGGTTCCTGAAATTAATGACATTCTCTCCGCGGCGGCGATGCGCGAAGAATGGAAGGGGATTTTTCGTGTGAACACCGACCCTATTGTCTCTACGGATATCATTGGCGACCCGCACGCAGCTATCGCTGATCTCACACTCACCAATGTGGTGGATGGTGATTTGTGCACCGTATACTCCTGGTACGATAACGAGTTTGGCTACACCAACGCGTTAGTAAAACACGTGCGTGCGGTAGCTGCGCTTATTTCACGATAATGCTTCGAAGACACCGCGCATATGTAGAGGCTTTTGGGTGGTACGGCGTTATCGCCGTGGTACTTGCGTATGCTATGCATAATGTGGGAGTGTGGACGGCGCGCGATATTCCGTACGTCTTTCTCAATATTTCTGGTGGCGTTGGGCTCATGATTGATAACTGGATGCACAAGGCATACCAATCGATGTCAGTAAACATTGTGTGGATTATCGTAGGCTCGTACGCTTTCTGGAATATTGTTGCTGGCACATGAAGCATTTCCACGATGAAGATATCCAGAAACTTGAGGTGATCGCGAATGATATTCGCCAGTCTATTGTCGCGATGCTCGAGAAGGCGAAGAGTGGCCACACCGCGGGACCGCTTGGCATGGCAGACATTTTTACAGCGTTCTATTTTCACATTCTCAAGCACGATCCCGCGAACCCTGACTGGGAAGAACGCGATAGACTCATTCTTTCTAACGGGCATATCGTACCAGTGCGGTATGCCACTATGGCGCACGCAGGGTACTTTCCGAAAGAAGAGCTGATGACGTTACGGACATTTGGTTCTCGCTTGCAAGGGCACCCAGAACGTGAGCGTTTGCCTGGCATGGAGACAACGTCTGGTCCGCTCGGATCTGGTCTAGGCCAGGCGGCTGGAATTGCGCTTGCGGCGCGCATGGATGGAAAAACGTTTCGCACGTATTGCCTCATGTCTGATGGCGAGCAAGACGCTGGAGCTGTCTGGGAATCTGCGCTCTTTGCAGGGAAGTACAAGCTCGCAAATCTTACCGGAGTTATTGATCGCAACATGATCCAAATTGATGGCTCTACGGAAGTAGTCATGCCGCTCGAATCACTTCGTGCAAAGTGGGAAGCATTCGGATGGCACGTCTTAGAATGCGACGGGCACAACTTCGCAGAGTTTGTTGGCGCCGTGGGGCAGGCGCACGCCATCGCTGATAGGCCAACCGTTATTATTGCGCACACCATTCCGGGAAAAGGTGTTCCTGAAATCGAATATGACTTTAAGTGGCATGGAACACCACCAAACGCAGAACAGGCAAAGCGTTTTTTGCATGAGTTACGTACGTTGCGAGGTAAAATCGTCAGTGAACATGAGTAGGGTGTGGTATGCTATGACTATGAACATCAGAAAGGGGGTGTCGGTATGAAACAATGTCATTGTGGGCATCATAAACTTGCACGTGTTATCCCTGCCCTTTCTTGGATAAGTGCGATCTTGTTCTTCTGGGCTTCGTTTACAGAAGGATTCGTTTTTGGTTTCGACACGCAATATTATTTTGAGACGGCTATCCTCTTAGTGGTTTTGGGGATGGGCATGAAGTCGTGTGGTTGCTGCTGTGAAGGTGGCTCGTGTGGGAAGATGGTATGTGGATCATGTGGTCCAGATGAGAAGCGCTAACCCATAGCGCCGGCCGCCTTCTGGGCGGCTCCGTCATGGGTGAGTGACTACGTATGCTCGCAGATAATATTACACAACGAGATGCTCTTCAGCAGATTCCTATCCGTGATGGGTACGGTCGTGGCTTAGTGCGTGCGGGAGAAGCCGATGAACGCGTTGTAGTGCTCTGCGCTGATCTGACCGAATCAACGAAATCACACTGGTTTGCGGAGCGTTTTCCTGAACGCTTCATTCAAGTGGGTGTTGCAGAACAAAATATGGCGCTCGTTGCCGCGGGCATGGCACAGTATGGCAAAATTCCTTTTATCGCTTCATATGCCGCATTCAGCCCGGGGCGAAACAACGAACAGATTCGCACAAATGCGTGTCTCAATAATGTGCCCGTGAAAATTGCGGGTTCACACGCGGGGATCTCTGTAGGGCCCGATGGCGCCACACACCAAGCATTGGAAGATATTGGTCTCATGCGTATGATCCCGCGCATGCAGGTGGTGGTACCGTGCGATGCATTCGAGGCAGAGAAGGCGACAGTAGCGATTGCTCAGAATGGAGCGCCGTCGTATATCCGCCTCGCCCGCGAGAAGACTCCCGTGTTTACCTTGCCAGAGACGCCATTCACATTAGGAAAGGCGCTTATCATGCGAGAGGGTACCGATGTTGCACTCATCGCCTGTGGGTCTTTAGTATATGAAGCGCTCGTTGCCGCAGAGCAACTACACAAAGAAGGCATTTCGTGTGCTGTTATTAATAACCACACCGTAAAACCTCTAGACGAAGAAACCATAACAACAGTAGCAAAGACATGCGGCGCTGTGGTTACTATAGAAGAGCATCAAATCGCAGGCGGGATGGGTTCTGCCGTTGCTGAATGTCTCATACAGCACGCTCCCGTGCCTATGGCCTTTGTGGGGATGCGTGATTCCTTTGGAGAATCAGGCACACCTACAGAACTGATGCATCATTTTGGCCTCGATACAGAGGGGATTATCACAGCGGCACGTACGGTTCTTGCCAAGAAATAGGGGGCGTGTTGATAACATCGCTTTTCTCTCATCTGTAAAGAGGCGTATACTGTACAGAACATGTACAAACGCTTCATCATCTTTTTCATCGCACTTGCCGTAGTGAGTCAGTTGGGTTCCGCTGCATACGCATATACGCCAGATGACATTGCCGCCGAAGCGCGCGCCGCGCAGGCCCAGCCGCAACAAATCGCTGGCTGGAAGATTCTTCTCAATAACATTACGAAGCTTTTTGGCTTCGAGGCATTCAAAGCAGAGTTTTCGGAGAGCTATGCGAAAGAAGGGACCCGCGAAGGTGACCAAGCAGAAAAAGATAATTGTGAAGCGGCAGGAGGGTCGTGGGTGACGGGGCCAGGAGGGTTCAGAGGCACTTGTACACCCGACACAAGATCAGCCGGCTCGGGCGGACAAGCATCAAATCCTAGTGACCCGGCCGGAAATGTAGATCCAGGTCCTGACAACGATGGCGGTGGTGGGACCGGCGGACGCGATCTCGACGGCGACGGCTATCCTATTCGCAACGACTGCGATGACCGCGATGACCTGGTCAACCCAGGACGCGATGAAATCGTTGGCAACGGAAAAGATGATGACTGTAATCCGAATACGCCAGACGAGCGCCAAGCAGAGAAGGGCAGTAACGACGAGCCGCAAAGTATTGTGGTGCCAACGGAGCCAACCGCAACACCAACTCCAAAGACGAGTAAAAAGGGAGTAACTGTTGATGGTTTTGCCGAACCCGCCGTGGAGCGTGCTACGTTTAGCGACACTGCCCCTACTATAGCAATGGCTCTCGTAGACGACAGTATCCGTGTGAATTGGAACTTTGCCTCTGGTGAAGCGTGGCCGCGCGACTGGATTGCTCTCCTCGATGCCAACGAGAATATCCCACAAGATCCATCCGCGTGGGGGAGAGCTACGAATGTATGGAAATATGTGCACAACGGAAAAAATGAGCGCACAACAAGCGCTGGTTCTTCAGGATCGGTAATATTGCGAATTCCTCAAGGTGTTTCAAGCGTCCGGGCGGTCTACTATCGCGATAACGGGTTTACATTACTCGCTCACGATGTGCTCGTGATCACGGCTCAAGGGACTTCTTTGCGCCCAGGGGTGGCATCAGATACGGTCGCTACCGCGACTCCAGTGCAAATTTTAGTAACGCCGAGCGTGGGATCGGTAACGACTACGGTGACAGCGCCACCATCCGCAAGGCCGAATCCCATGAGCGATTGTACCCTTGAGGCAAAAGTGAGGAAGCCAACGCTTGCCTCAGACATGAGTTTCTTTGATAGGGTACGTTCGGTAGTTTCCGGATCTTCAGCGTCACAGCTACCAGAGTCTGACTGTCCGCGTATTATATCCATTACACCCCGCGCAACGACGGTGGCAAACCAGCGTGTTATCATCGCGGGATCAGGATTTACCACAAAAGGGAACGTAGTGTACTTTTTGCGAGGCGCCACAGAAGTGGCGCGCGTGATGGGCACCGTATCGTTTAACCGCAGTTCTATCACGGTAGCTGCGCCGACATTGAGTGCGGGTACATACAACGTCCGCGTTATGAACGATTCGGGGAAGATAGGAAATGCAATAGAACTCAATGTATTAAGTGTGGCTATGGGTTCGGCCGAGGAGGCGGCTCTTGCACCATCTACTCTTCCAGAGGCGCAAATCACACCAACGCCAACCATGCAACCGACGCGTGTTTCACAACCGACGCTTACTGTAGTGCCAACGCGAGCTCCACGACCTACGCCACTCCCACGCGTAGGATGCTCTCCTACAACGCAAACAGTTGGTATTGGCGACCCAGTAACGCTTACGGCGTTTGGCGGCGCGGGGAGCTATACCTGGCGCGCACCGAAGTCATCAGTCCTTGCCGGCGACGGAGAGGTATTCACCACCGTGTATGAAAAGAGGGGCCGCTACTATGTAAGCGTACGTGATGGCTCCCGCACACGTAGCTGCCGAGTGACAGTTACTCAATAACATGTCCATAAAACGAATCTTCATCTTTACTCTCCTTTGTCTCTCGCTAGCGATGCCGGCATCTGCGGCTCAAGAAGTGAGCCAAGACTCTGGTCAGCTGGCGCGCCTTCGTATCCGGATTAATCGAGTGGTATCATGGATCTTTGGCGTGCAACTAGAGACCTCTTCCGGGTTCGCCTCCGAGAAGGCGGGGCTTTCGTGCTCTCCAAAGACGCAGACGATCTTTGCGGGGATCCCCACGCTCCTGATGGCACAAGATGGTACGGGGCCCTATACGTGGAGGGTTGGCGATAGTGTGGCGCAGGGAGAGGGACGCGATCCATCCCTTCGTGCAACCTTCGCAATGCCTGGGATGTATACTGTCTCTGTGACCGATGCTGCAGGTGCAGAAGCCTCTTGTTCTGTGACCGTGCGCAAGAATCCAACAACACCATCGTCGCAACTTGATATTTCGTTTGCCGGTACGCTTGCGAATATGTTTTCCGTGATTGTAAAAGATTTCCTCGGCGTTCAAGAATAATAAGTTTTTAGGCATAACAAAACACCGCCCCTATGGCGGCGTTTTGTTATGGGCGCATAGTGCTTAGAGTGGCTGCGCTGCGATAACCTCTTTTAGTTTTGTAAAGTCTGCTTCAAGCTGTGCTCGTGATGCGGGGTCGGTGAGTGCCGTGTTTGGGTGTGCCGTAGGGAATACGGAGTAGCTTCCCATATTAAGTGCCTTGCCACGAACGTTATCAAGCGGTTGGCGAAGGCCAACACCATTTAGTGCAAGAGTGCCCATGGTCACTACAATGCGTGGGGCGATTGTTTTTAACTCTTCTTTCAGAAAGGTTGCGTGGAGGCGCAGCTCCTTTGGATGCGCTTCAAGGTGTGAGCCAAGTGAGTGCTTCATCGCGGTGGTGACGTAAATTTTACGCGGAGTGAGCCCAGCATTTTTGAGGAGCTGGTGAAAGAGTTTCTTTGCAGGACCAGCAATAGGCATGCCTTCTTTTTCTTCGTGTGGCCCAGGAGCATCAGTCACGAAAACAACCCGAGCGTCGAGATCGCCACTACCGAGAACGAGGGTGCGGTCCTTAAATTTTTCCTTCAACTCAGCATGGATGTGCTTGAGCGTCTTAGATGTAGGCATGGCTTATTAACTATTCATATTACATCATTTCTTTTATTTTGGCAAGGTTTTCTGCGGGCGAAGCGCAAAGGGGTCATTTGCGCAGAGCGTGTTTGTCTGGTATGATTTTCGTGCCTTTTTGGCGTCAGGTTAGTCGGTTTGGGCGATTAGTTCAGTGGTAGAACGCTGTCCTGATCAAAGGCACTTTGTCACTGGTTCGTTCGGCTGTCATACAACCCTCTGTATTCGGGGCGATTAGTTCAGTGGTAGAACGCTGTCCTGATAAGACAGAGGTCCTAGGTCCGATTCCTAGATCGCCCACATTCGGGTTGTATGCAGCAGCCTCACTGCCAGTGATAAGACAGAGGTCCTAGGTCCGATTCCTAGATCGCCCACTGATAGTGTTAGCCCTGGGCCCATAGCTCAGCTGGTAGAGCGCCTCATTTGCAATGAGGAGGTCACCGGTTCGAATCCGGTTGGGTCCACAATCATCCACTCGCATTTCTTGTACGCCATAGCCTGCGCGGTACAATGAGGTACATGGACATATCATTAAACGCATGGGGAGTTGTTGGTGCAGCTGTAGCTTATATGGCCCTGGGGGCTTTGTGGTACGGGCCGTTGTTTGGGAAAAAGTGGCAGGCCTTGGCGGGCATTTCTACAGGTGACATGTCGCGCATGCCGCTCACACCTGGGCAGGCGATGGGACTTGGGTTTGTTTCATCAACCGTGATGGCCTATGTGCTTGGGGCTTTTATGCAGGTATGGGGCGCATTTACGGCCGGAGATATCGTCCGCCTTGTCTTCTGGGTCTGGATTGGCTTTGTGGCTACGACTCAGATCGGAAGTTTTTTGTGGGAAGGAAAGCCGCTTAAGCTTTTTGTGCTCAATGCTTCCTATAGCTTTTTCGCAATTTGGCTCATGGCGTGTATTCTTGCTCGCTGGGCCTGATTCCTTCATTAGTGCGGTCTTAAAACAACAACGGGAATAACCCGTTGTTGTTTTAATTGAGGCACGGTACACTGCTGATATGGAAACCGCTTTTCTTGTTCTTGGTATCGTTGTGGCACTTGGTATTCTGGGCGCCCTTGTAGTACTTATTCGTCGCTCGCAGGGCCAGCAACCCGCCGAAGATGCCACCGGCATTCTTCATCAGCGCCTCGATGCGCTTACGAAGCTCATCAGTGAGCAGCTCAGTGAAGGGCGACAATCAACGGAGCGCGCAACGCAATCAGTGCATCGTCAGGTACAAGATTTTACCGCCGGTATGACGCGGCTTCATGAGGAGGTAAAACAGATGCAGGATCAAGTGAAGCACGTTGTCTCATTCCAAGACATTTTTCGAGCGCCAAAGTTGCGCGGCAGTTGGGGAGAGTATTCGCTAGAATCTGCGCTAGGACAGTATTTCCCTCGTGCGAGCTGGAAAATGCAGCATATGTTTGCTACGGGTGACATTGTTGATGCGGTCGTAACGCTCCCGAATGGTCTCGTGGTACCTATTGATAGCAAATTCAACTGGGAGAATTTTAAGAAAATGATTGATGCAGAAACAGACGCAACACGCGATCCGTTTCGCAAGTCTTTTATTGGAGATGTAAAAAAGAAAGTTGACGAAATAGCAGAAAAATATCTTTTACCGGGCGAGGGAACAACTGACTTTGCGCTTATGTATGTGCCTGCAGAAACAGTGTACTACGAGATGATTAATAATATCGGCGATACGGATATTGCTGATTACGCTCGGAAAAAGAAAGTGATTCTCTGTTCTCCGAATACATTCTATCTTACAGTAACCGCGGTGATGCACTGGTTTAAAGACGTGCAGTTCGCACAGCAAACACGCGATATCTTTAAGCGTCTGAAGCAATTAGAGACTGACGCTGGAAAGCTCTCTGATGAATTTCGGGTACTCGGAAAGCATATTTCTAACGCACAGAGCGCCTATAATGATAGTGAAAAGCGCGTGGGTCTTTTCGTAGATCGCGCACAACGTGTGCTCGAAATGGCGGACCAAAGCGCGCCAGATACAAAAATTCCCCCGACAGTTATTGAGTAGCTCTCTTGATTGAAGGGCCTGTGATGCGGTATGCTGTCCGCCATGGATATTCTTCAATTCTCACTCCTGGCGTCCATCGCGTCGCTCGGATATGGCGCCATGCTCATTGCTGGCGTTTTAAAAAAGTCAGCAGGGAATGAGCGCATGCAAGAAATTGCTCTTGCCATTCAAGAGGGTGCAGAGGCATATTTACGCCGTCAAAACATGACAGTCCTTGCGGTCGGCTTAGTGCTCATGATCGTACTGGGTACATGGCTTGGGACCGCGATGGCTGCAGCGTTTGCTGTGGGCGCATTGGCATCCGCGCTTGCCGGCTATGTCGGCATGATGGTTTCTGTCCGCGCGAATGTGCGCGTCGCTGAAGAGGCACGCCACGGTATCTCGCGGGCTTTCTCTCTTGGATACAAGGGCGGAGCAGTGACCGGTTTTTTTGTCGTGGGCCTTGCGCTCCTCTCGCTTACCGTAGTTTTCTGGGCAACGGGAAATGTAAAAGATCTTATTGGTCTTGGTTTCGGGGCGTCTCTTATTTCTGTCTTTGCCCGGCTCGGCGGCGGCATTTTCACCAAGGGTGCTGACGTTGGCGCCGATATCGTTGGTAAGGTAGAGGCGGGTATTCCTGAAGATGATCCTCGCAACCCTGCAGTCATTGCAGACAACGTCGGTGACAATGTTGGTGACTGCGCAGGTATGGCGGCAGACCTCTTTGAAACGTATGTCGTGTCTGCAATCTCAGTAATGCTGCTCGCCTCACTTCTCGTTCCTGCGGCTCCGGCGCTCGTCTACGTACCGTTTTTGATCGGATCTTCGGCAGTGATCGCGTCTCTAGTTGGTTCCTTGTTTGTGCGCCTCTCTCCCGGAGGCTCTATCATGGGCGCGCTGTATCGTGGGCTGGGTGTCGCCTCGCTCATTTCAGTAGCATTCTTTTGGTTTATTGCGCAGGGCATGTCTGGTCTCTCAGAGCTCTCTTTCGTGGTGGGCTTTGAAGTCACTGCGCTGAATGTGTTCTGGTGCATGGTGACTGGTATTGTCGTGACAGCGCTCATGATGATGATCACGGAATACTATACGTCAAAGAGCTTTTATCCTGTCCGTGCTATCGCCCACGCCTCTACAACGGGACATGGAACAAATGTGATTATGGGTCTTGCGATGAGCAAGCAATCTACGGCGATGCCGCTCATTGTTATTGTCGCCGCGATGTACGGCTCGTACTCGCTTGCTGGTTTATACGGCGTTGCGCTTGCAACGATGAGCATGCTCTCGCTCGCAGGTATTGTGGTCGCTATTGATGCCTTCGGTCCCATTACCGATAACGCTGGTGGTATCGCGGAAATGGCAGAGCTTCCCGATGAAGTGCGTGATGTAACAGATCCACTCGATGCCGTTGGAAATACAACCAAGGCGGTGACAAAGGGATATGCGATCGCATCCGCTGGCCTTGCGGCAATTGTGTTGTTTGCGGCATATACACAAGAGCTCGCAGAGTTTGGCCGCATTGTACAATTTGATCTTTCAGATATCCGCGTACTTGTGGGTTTGTTTATTGGCGGTATGATGCCGTACCTTTTTGGTTCGATGGCAATGCAATCGGTGAGTCGCGCGGGATCGGCAATTGTTGATGAAGTGCGTCGTCAATTCCGCGAGATTCCAGGCATCATGGATCGCACCGCAACTCCTGAGTATGGTGCTGCGGTAGATATCGTGACGCGTGCCGCAATTCGTGAGATGACACTTCCAGCGTTGGTGCCTATCGTCTTTCCTATTGTGGTTGGGTTTACGCTCGGCGCCGAGGCGCTTGGCGGGTTACTCGTCGGGGTGATTGTAACGGGGCTCTTCGTCGCCATCTCAATGACTTCGGGTGGTGGCGCGTGGGACAATGCAAAAAAGTTCATTGAAGAGGGTAACCATGGAGGCAAGGGCTCTGATGCACACAAAGCAGCGGTGACGGGAGACACTGTAGGTGATCCATATAAAGACACCGCTGGACCCGCTATCAATCCGATGATCAAAGTGGCAAACATCGTTGCGCTTCTTATCGCTCGTTTTATCTAGAACGGGAAGCTCAAGGCGGGAAAAGAAATGCTCTCCACATGGAGAGCATTTCTTTTCCACACACCGTTTCTCTGCGCGAGTGGTACAATGAGAGTACATTTATGTCTGACCTCGCGAAAGTGCGAGACATCATGACGACCAAAGTGCTGACGGTCGGTTTTGATGACACGCTCGAAGTCGCAACCAAACTATTTGAACAGTATGACTATGACGGCATTCCCGTTATAGATAACCAACGCAAACTCGTTGGTATTATTACTGCGTACGATATGGTCGTGCAGAGCTCGGGAATGCATATTCCTACGCTTATGGAAATTATGCGACAGATGTCTGCGAATAAGGCGGACAAAAAAGACATTGATGAACATTTCACAAAACTGCGTCAGATAAAAATAAAAGAGGTGATGAATACGCAGCCGCTTGTCGTGGGGCCAGATTTGAGCATTGAAGAACTTGCGCGTGTGTTTGCAGAGCACCACCGGGTAAACCCTATTCCCGTTGTCGATGATCAGGGGATTCTCGTCGGCCTTTTAAGTCGCTACGATATTATTAAGTTTTTTAATGAACGCTATTTCCAGCAAGTGATTGGTGAAGTGAGCACGGTGCGCGGCGGAAGAGGAGCTCCTGAAGCCGTGAATACAACGGTGCAGGATATTTCCAAAGAATTCCTCATTGTGAATCGTCGGCGCCCTCGCATTTGGAAATATGTGGCGATTGGCGCCTTTATCGCTGGACTTGTGGTAGCGACGGCGATGATTATTCGCATCGTGCGCGAAGAAGAGACGGTACGGGTGCCGCAAGGAATTGCGAGTATGATATCAACATCGCGCTAGCGTATATCGAGGGATAAAACGCTATACTAAATTTGTGAGATACATCAGAAAGGGGGTGCGAAATGATTGAAACATCAGCTCCGGACATTGTCCGAGCATCGCTTCTAACGCTCTGGTCGGGTGTGGCCGGTTTTACGCCACGCCTTATCGCAGCCGCTATTGTCTTTGTAGTGGGTTGGCTCGTTGCGTCCCTTCTTGGTAAAGTAGCGTTCCACATTGTACGCGTCTTGCATCTTGATGCAGCGCTTTCTCGCGTGGGATTCCGTCAAGCATGGGAGCGTAGCGGTTTTCGCCTCAACAGCCCCATATTCTTTTCTGATCTCGTCCGCTGGTTCTTCGTTGTCGTGTTCCTCATGGCTTCGACAAACATCCTCGGCCTTGATCAGGTGAGTCGATTCCTCGAAACAGTCGTCCTCTACATCCCGAATGTTATCGTAGCCACGGTCATTCTTTTGATCGGTATCTTGGTTGCGAAGTTCTTAGAGAGTGCTGTGCGTGCATCGGTGCGCGCGGCGGGTCTCGCATCGGGGAATTTCCTCGGTTCGTTGACGAAGTGGGCAGTCTTTACGTTCTCGCTTCTGATTGCTTTAGTGCAATTGCGAGTGGCGGAAGATATTATCCGCATCGTTATTATCGGTCTCGTAGCCGCAGTCTCGCTTGCCATTGGCCTTTCCTTTGGTCTTGGTGGCGTGAAGCACGCGGAAGAAATGGTTGCATCCCTTCGTCGTCGTATTCAAGACTAGTGATGCTCCCTTATACAAAAAGCGCCCCCTCGGGGCGCTTTTTGTTGTGCGTATTATCGAACGGCGAGTGGTGTTGATGCGAGTTTTTTGAATATACTCGCATGCACATGGGTAAGCTTGGTGCGTTCGGCTGGTGAGAATTTTTTAAGTACAAATGTTTTTATTGCCTCATCTTTTGCGCGAGGAGATTGTGTATGTGCTTTGGCTACGGCACGCGTTGCTGTGCCAACGCGTATGCGCCAGAACTTCTTTGTCTTTAGCGCGCGCATGACGCTCTCAACACCCTTGTGACCCCCTGAATTTTTTTCGAAGGAAACCTTACCCCCTCCAAAAGGGATATCAAGATCGTCGTGAGCAACAATAATATAGTTCGGCACACTTTTGAGGCGCTCCACGATTGCCTTTACGGGCTTGCCGCTCTCGTTCATGAAGCAATCGGGGAGAAAGAAGTGCGCCTTATAACGAGCGGACCCGATGGTAACCGTTCCCTTTGCCTCCTCGCCGTTCTTTTCGTTTTCCCACGCGGAAGCGCCTTCATGTCGTGCCAGCCATCGTACCCACGATTCTCCTGCGTTGTGGCGCGTATGCGCATATTCTTCGCCACTGTTCCGAAGTCCAATAATAAGGAGTGTAGGAGTCATGGGAGAAAGTATACTGCCTTATGTGCCGCTGTCTATCCTTTTCTGAGGAGGAGAAGCGTGGTATACTTGCCTCGCATGAATGAACCACGTCCGCCTGTTCCTGGGCACGGCTTTACCGACGGAGTTGGTGGAGAGGTGCTCGCCTTTATTTGGGAGACCGCAAAGATCGTTTTGATCTCTCTTGCCATAATCGTCCCGATTAGGTATTATCTGGTCCAGCCGTTTTTTGTAAAGGGGGAGTCAATGCTCCCGAATTTCCAGGATAAAGACTATATTATCGTCGATAAGCTCTCATATCGATTGAGCGAGCCCCGGCGTGGTGATGTGGTTATTTTCCGGTATCCGCGGGATCCTCAAGAGTACTTCATTAAGCGCATTATCGCCCTTCCTGGCGAAACCATCCTGATCCATAAAGGGAAGATCATTATTTATAATGAGCTCTTCCCGAACGGTGGTGAACTTGATGAATCGCTCTATCTGCCTAAGGGACTCGAGACACAGCTGTGCTCTATCCAGATGCCCTACCGTCTCGATCAGAACGAATTCTTCGTCATGGGAGATAATCGTGACCATAGCTCTGATTCGCGTTGCTGGGGTCCTGTGAATGAGTCGTTCTTGTCTGGCCGCGCTTGGCTTCGCCTGTGGCCACTAGAGCAATCCTTCTTTATTGAAAGACTCAACCCGTTCGTGGAGCGCTTAACCGAGCCGCTTCGTTAGCCTTCTCTGCACTCATATGACTAAACCTAAAAAGGCGAAATCCTACCAAGCGCCACGGGGAATGCATGACATTCTTCCAGAAGATCAAAAATACTGGCGCTACCTCCAGAAAAAAGCTGAGTCACTCCTTGAGGACTACGGCTTTGATCGCATTGATACGCCAATTCTTGAAGATGTTGATGTATTCCTCAAAGGAGTTGGTGACGCAACCGACATCATCTCTAAGGAGCTGTATACATTAAGCACAAAAGGAGGCGACCGTTTTGCTTTGCGCCCCGAAGGCACTGCGTCTATTGCACGAGCCTATATCGAACACGGAATGCACGTGCGTCCGCACCCACTCAAACTCTATTATTGGGGAGCTATGTTTCGCCACGATCAACCACAACGGGGTCGCTACCGTCAGTTTTTCCAATTCGGCCTTGAAACGCTCGGTGATGCATCGGAGGCTGTTGACGCGGAGCTCATTTTCGTTGGCTGGCGCTATTTAGAGAGCATTGGTCTGAAGGGTATCAACGTGCACATCAATACCATCGGTGACCACAACTGTCGCCCTGCATATATCCGCGCGCTTCGTGATTTCTATAAGGCGCGCACAAAGAAGATTTGTGAGTCTTGTCGTGAGCGAGTAAAGGAAAACGTACTTCGCGTATTAGACTGCAAAGAGGTTGAGTGTCGCGCCATCATGCAGGAAGCCCCGCAGATCATGGATTTTCTCGACGCGGATTGTAAGAATCATTTCCGCCGCGTGATGGAATTTCTTGATGCTGCAAACGTGCCCTATGTGCTGAACCCATACTTGGTTCGCGGCTTAGATTACTATACGCGTACAGTTTTTGAGTTTATTCCAGAAGATCGCGCCGACGGCGCTCCTGTATTAAGTGTTGGTGGCGGCGGACGCTATGACCGCCTCTTAGAGCTTCTCGGTGGCTCAAAGACGCCAGCCGCAGGACTTGCTCTTGGTCTTGATAGGATCGTTGCAGAACTCAAGGAACGAGAGATTAGTGTTCCAGATGCCGTTGCAAAGCCAAAAGTATTTTTAGTGCAACTGGGAGATGCTGCGAAGCGTAAGAGCCTGCCACTGTTTGAGGAAATCCGTCGTGCGGGCATCCGTATTAAATCATCGCTTGGACGAGATAGTGTAAAAGCGCAACTACGCATTGCGCACCGCCTTGAGGTGAAGTACGCACTTATTTTTGGGCAGAAGGAAGCACTTGATGGTACGGTGATTGTCCGTGAAATGGAGACGGGCGTACAGGAGAATATCCCACTTGAGAAAATCGTAGATGAGCTTAAAAAGCGTTTGCGCGAATAAGATATGACCGATATATTCTGCTCTATTATCTCCGGAGAGATCCCAGCCGACGTTGTCTTTCGTGACGAAGCGGTTATTGTATTTAAAGACATCCGCCCACAAGCTCCTGTGCATCTTCTCGTGGTGCCAATACGGCACATGGAGGGCATTGGTGATGCAGATACCGCGACACTCGGAACGCTTCTTATGGCAGCGCATCGCGTGGCGCATGAGCAGGGACTGGTCGACGGCTACCGTCTCATTGTGAATGACGGTGAACATGGCGGAAAGATTGTGCCCCACCTACACATCCATGTGTTGGGAGGCAAACATCTTGGGCCCAAACTAGCTCAAGATTCTGAGGTGGTGTGATGTAAGCGATGCGCCGTCTTGGTATGGCTCATCGCTTGCGGCACACGCCGCAGGCAAGAAAGGAGGTCTTCTATGGTTGATGTCAAACGAAAACCAAATGAAAGTACGGGCAGCCTTCTGCGCCGCTTTTCTCGTTTCGTGCAAGTGAGTGGCGTTGTGGTAAAAGCGAAACAATCACAATTCCGAGCGAAGAAGCAGAATCTGCGTCGTATGAAAAATAGCGCCATCATGGGCGTGCATTTGAGCACGCTGCGCAAGCGTCTTGAAAAGATGGGCGTCTATTCAGATGAGCGTTTCGAAGAAGAGAAACGCAAGCTCAAGCAAACAATCAAGTTGTAACGAGTGCCAGGCGCGCCATCTGGCGCGCCGCGCGCTTTCTATGAAGATATGAGTATCACTGAACAGGGGTTGAAGGATGAGCTAAAGGCCGCGATGAAGTCGGGCGATACATTACGCCGCTCTGTTATTGGGCTTGTGATGTCTGTAGCCAAGAATCGCTCCCTGGAAAAGCGCATGAAGCTGGTAAAGGGCGGAGCAACATCAGAAGACGCTGATGCGCAGAGCGCTCTTTCAAGTGAAGAGCTTATTGATGTCGTCGCAAGCGAAGCAAAAAAACGTCGTGAATCAATCGCAACATATGAGCAGGCGGGACGTCCCGAACTGGCGCAGGCTGAAAAAGATGAGCTTGGTGTTCTGTTGGCCTTTTTGCCAGAACAAATGAGTGATGATGAACTGCGAAGCATTGTTGCTGAAGTCGTTGCGGCGGCTGGTACGGTGACAGCGAGTGATCAGGGTAAACTGATTGGACAAGTTGTCGCCCGCACCAAGGGCCGTGCAGACGGTTCGCGAGTGAGCGCACTTGTGCGCGAAGCACTTTCTTAGCACATGACGCCACGCGTTGATCTTGTTTTTCGCAATGAAGCACGGGTGGTTGGTTTCCCCGCCTCTTTCTTTCAGGCGCTCATCGGACAAACGTTGAGCGCCTGTGGCGTTTCTGGGCCACGAGGAATAAGTGTGAGTTTGGTAGCGCGCGAGCGCATGCGGGTGCTAAATAAAGAGCACCGCAATGTCGATGCAGTGACCGATGTCCTCTCATTTCCCCTAGGCGATGGGCCAGAAAATGCGTATACTACACCTGTACTTGGAGATCTCTTCATGTGTGTTTCGTATATCCGGGCCGCTGCAAAAGAAAAAAATATCCCGATACGACGCATGCTTGCATGGGCAACTATCCACGGAACCCTTCACCTCTTGGGGTATGATCACGAGCGATCGCGCAAAGAGGCGAGCACCATGGAAGAGCTTGAAGAGCGAATTCTTACCGCACTGTAATGACTAAGCAACCAATTATCACGGGCATAGATGTAGGCAACGCCAATATTAAGGTAGTGGTTGCGACAATCGATCCAGAAACATTTCGTCCTGTGGTCATTGGCGCTGGACTTACTCCGTCGCACGGCATGCGAAAGGGTATGGTAACGGACATGGAGGAAATCATCCAAAGCGTCCGAGCTGCCGTACAACAGGCGCATGCAACTGCGCAGACTCCTATCCGCCGAACCTTTTTATCAGTGAGCGGTATGCATATGCGGACACAGGTATCTCGCGGAGTTATCGCAGTATCTCGCGCCGATAATGAAATTTCACAACACGACATCGATAGAGTGATCCAGGCTGCATCAGTGATTAGTCTTCCGCCGAATCGGGAGATCGTCCACGTTATTCCCCGCACCTTTATTGTTGATGGTACGGAACATGTAAAAAATCCTCTTGGCATGAAGGGTGTACGCCTTGAAGCGGAGGTCCTTATCGTTGAGGGCATGGCGCCACACATCCGAAATGTGGTGAAGTGCATCAATGAGGCAGGGATTGAAGTTGCTGGATTAGTATACGCACCCCTTGCCGCTTCTTTGGGGGCATTAGATAAAAATCAAAAAGAATATGGCGTTGTCCATCTCGACATTGGTGGCGGCACCTCAAGTCTCGCAGTTTTTGAAGAGTCTGACCTTATTCATACGGCCCTGTTCCCGGTTGGTTCTCGACACATCACCAATGACGTCGCTATCGCGCTTCGTACTTCAATGGATGTTGCTGAGCGCATTAAGCTTGAATACGGCTCAACATCCGATGCGATTGATCTCCGTAAAAAAGATGAGATCGATCTCTCAGAGCTTATCCAAGATGAGCCGCGCATGCTTCCGCGCAAACAACTCGCACGTGTTATTGATGCACGTGCACATGAAGTGCTCGATATGACCATCGCAGAATTGAAGAAGATTTCTCGTGAAGGAAATCTTCCCGCCGGCGTTGTGCTTACGGGTGGTGGCGTGCACTTGCCAGGCTTTGCTGCGCTTGCGAAGGAGAAGCTTCGTCTTCCTGTGCGGATTGCGCACTCTCCGCACGTTGATGGAATGCCAGAGGTTATCGCTGATCCCACTTTTACCGTTGCCTTAGGCCTCGTGCTGTGGGGCCTCGACGCAGAATATGGCTCTGGAAGAACGCGTTCAAATCCTTTAAGCAGTGACGGGGGAGGGTTTGGAGGGCGAATGATTCGTTGGATCAAAAATTTTCTTCCCTAGGACTCTATCCACAGGGTTATCCACAGTAAAAACGAGCTTCCTTGCGCCCGTTTTTCTTTTGTGATAAGACGCACCTACGCTTTTCAGGCGATCTCACTGCCACAGCTATGCCCCAAGTTAAACCTCAATTTGAAACCTTTGCCCGCATTAAAGTATGTGGCGTCGGCGGCTCTGGTGGCAACGCTCTTGCGCGCATGATCGAGGCACGTATCCATGGTGTTGAGTTTATTGCGATCAATACAGATGCCCAGGCGCTCCATAACTCGAATGCGCCAGTAAAAATTCATATCGGCAAAAGTCTCACCAAGGGTTTGGGAGCTGGTATGAACCCGAATGTGGGACGCGAAGCTGCTGAGCAGACGCGCGAAGACATTCTCACCGCGCTCAAAGGAGCAGACATGGTGTTTATCGCGTGCGGCCTTGGTGGCGGTACTGGCTCCGGAGCTTCTCCTGTTATTGCCGATATGGCGCGCGAAGTTGGAGCGCTTACTGTTGGCGTGGTTACAAAGCCATTCAGCTTCGAGGGAGCACAACGCATGCGTATTGCTGAAGAGGCTCTTCAGACGTTGCGTGAGCGCGTCGATGCAATCATTGTTATTCCGAACGATCGTCTTCTCTCAATCATTGATCGCAAAACTCCACTTCTCGAATCTTTCGCCATTGTTGATGATGTGCTGCGCCAGGGTGTCCAAGGTATTTCTGATCTCATCACCATTCCTGGACTCATCAACGTAGACTTTGCAGATGTAAAGGCGGTGATGTCGAGCTCGGGCTCAGCGCTCATGGGCATCGGCCGAGCGAGCGGTGAAGAGCGCGCGCTTGAAGCTGCCCGTCAGGCGATCAACTCTCCACTCCTGGAACTTTCTATCGATGGTGCTCGCGGTGTACTGTTCAACGTTACTGGCGGTGACGACATGACGATGGCAGAGATTTCTGAAGCTGCCCGTGTTATTACAGAGCATATTGATACCGATGCTAAAGTTATTTTTGGTGCAGTGGTCAGCGACAATCTCAAGAAGGGCGAGATGAAGATTACCGTCGTTGCTACCGGGTTCGTGAATGGGGGCATTGGTCCAATGCCACAACGTCCTATGACGGGAGATGGACTTTTTGATATTTTAAAGAAGCCAGAACCTATGTCTACGCAATCTCAAACAACATTGAATGGTTCCCAACCAACAACTGCGAAGGATCCGGTCAAAGAATTTATCGACTCTTCAGTAGAAGACGATAGTCAGTTTGACATCCCAGCGTTCATTCGTCGGAAAATGCAAAAATAGTCTTGCGCACACATCAAAAGTATTCTCCAACAAGCCCCCGTGCCTCACGAGGGCTTGTTTTGTCTCATGTTTTTGCACGCGTGCCTTATCAACAGTGCAGATGACCGTGCACTATGGTTCAATAATGGCAGGATTTGTTCTCGGGAGTTTCTATGTAGCGATGCTCGCACCGTGTCTGTGCGAGCGGTTCCGTCATAGGCTCTCGTATTGTCTATGACTGTACCGTATACACACTTCCCATCGCCTTCGTCGGAACGGCAATCGGGTAATGGGCATGTTTCCGACGGAGCAAGTGGTTCGGCGATGCCGGTTAGCGCTTCAGGAGGATTATCTTGGGAGCGCCGCTTTGGCGTTGGCCATCCGTATGACGCGATTACTTGGGAGCACCGCACTGCAAAAATTACGAAAGGCGACGGTACAATAGTTTTTGAACAGCGAGATGTTGAGGTCCCAGCATTTTGGACCCAAACCGCAACTGACATTGTTGCATCTAAATATTTCCGCGGGAAGAAAAACACACCGCAGCGTGAAACGAGCGTGAAGCAAATGATTGATCGCGTTGCAAAGACGATTGGTGCATGGGGACTGCAGGGAGGTTATTTTGCGACCCCTCTTGATGCCCAAAATTTTACCTTTGATCTCACCTACCTCTTGGTGAACCAGTATTTTTCGTTCAATAGTCCCGTGTGGTTCAATGTGGGCGTTTCCGACCACCCACAATGCTCTGCGTGTTTCATCTTGGCGGTTGAAGACACTATGCCGTCAATTCTCGAATGGTATCGAGAGGAGGGACTCATCTTCAAGGGTGGCTCTGGATCAGGATTGAATCTTTCTAAGCTCCGTTCATCAAAAGAACAGCTCTCCAAGGGCGGATACTCTTCGGGCCCCGTTTCATTTATGAAGGGTGCCGACGGCGTTGCAAATACAATCAAATCTGGTGGTGCGACGCGTCGTGCCGCGAAGATGGTGGTATTGAATGTGGATCACCCAGATCTGAAAGATTTCATTTACGCGAAGAAGTATATCGAAGACATGACGAGTGCTCTCGTGGCGAGCGGCTTTACGAACAGTCTCGACGGTGACCTGTTTAGTCCCTATACCTTGTTGCCGTATCAGAATGCGAATAACTCAGTGCGTGTTTCTGACGCGTTTATGCAGGCGGTAGAGGCAGATGGTCCATGGGAGTTTAAGGCCGTTACGACGGGCGAGACTATCGAGCGCGTTGCGGCGCGTGAGGTGATGGACTGGATCGCTGATGCGGCGTGGCATAGTGCGGATCCTGGTATGCAGTACGATACAACAATTAATCGCTGGCACACGTGTCCGAATACTGGCCCGATTACTGCGTCCAATCCGTGCAGTGAGTACATGCACATTGATAACTCAGCATGTAACCTTGCTTCATTAAATCTTCTCAAATATGCGCGCGCTGATGGCATCTTTGAAACAGATTTCTTCAAAAAATCAGTCGATACCATCATTCTTGCTCAAGAAATTATTGTTGGTTTCTCATCTTATCCTACGGAAAAGATCGGAAAGAATGCGATTGACTATCGCCAGCTGGGACTCGGGTATGCGAACCTAGGGGCGCTTCTCATGGTGCTCGGTTTACCGTATGACTCGGATGAGGGCCGCGCGCTTGCTGGTCAAATTACGTCACTCATGTGTGGTGAGGCATACCGCATGTCGGCAGACATCGCCTCACGCATGGGGCCCTTCGCTGGCTATACCAAGAATCGTGAGCCGATGCTTCGCGTATTAGACATGCATCGCGCCGCAGCTGATGACCTCTACCGTACTTCGCAAGATACTGGCGTGGCAGACACGGGCCTCGCGCACGCGTCTCGCATGGTGTGGCATGAAGCGCGCGAGCTTGCAGAGCAGTATGGCGTGCGCAACGCACAGGTGACCGTACTTGCTCCAACGGGGACCATCGCATTCATGATGGATTGCGACACTACGGGCGTTGAGCCCGATCTCGCGCTGGTGAAATATAAAAAACTTGTTGGTGGTGGCATGCTCAAGCTCGTGAATAACCAAGTGCCTGCTGCGCTTGCGAAGCTTGGCTATAGTGACGCTGATGTACAAGATATTATCGCGTATCTTATGGAGAAAGATACGATCGAAGGTGCGCCACATTTGCGCCCCGAGCATCTCGCAGTCTTTGACTGTTCGTTTAAAGCACAACAGGGGACGCGCAGTATTAGTTATATGGGCCACTTGCGTATGATGTCTGCCGCCCAGCCATTTATCTCAGGCGCGATCTCTAAGACGGTAAACCTTCCAAACGATGCAACGGTTGCTGATGTACGTGATGCGTATATGCAAGCGTGGAAACTTGGCTTGAAAGCTATAGCCGTATATCGTGACGGCTCAAAGGGCGTCCAGCCGCTTAACACAAGTAAAGATGACAAGAAGGATCCCGTAGGGGACGTGATGGCCGTGGGGACATATCGTCGCGAGCGTCTCCCGAATGAGCGCCCATCGGTGACGCATCGCTTCTCAGTTGCTGGTCACGAAGGATATCTCATTGTGGGACTCTATCCTGAGTCGCGTATGCCTGGCGAGGTCTTTATCTCTATCGCAAAAGAAGGGAGTACGGTATCTGGTCTCTTAAACACCATCGCCATTCTTATCTCGGTTGCTTTGCAATCAGGTGTGCCGCTCGTATCGCTGGTCCGCAAGTTCAAAGACATGGCGTTCACCCCAGCGGGATTTACAGAAAATGAAGATATTCCGACGGCAAAATCTATTACCGACTACGTGTTCCGGTATATGGGCTTGAAGTTCTTGCCACCCGAAGAACGTGAATCCATTTTTGGTCCTGGTTACGAGCACGTAGTGTCGGCGAACATACCTCTTGCCGAAAGTATGGAGAGCACTCAAGCGCCGCTCCCCATTCCTTCGAGTAACAATCACGTGGCAAACCGTCTTGCGGCTCAAACCAGCGTTGATGCACCTGTGTGTCAGTGTGGTACGCTGATGGTACGAGCTGGTTCATGCTATTCGTGTCCCAACTGTTTTGCGACAACGGGCGTGTGTAACTAGTAACGTATAGAGTATGTGAAGAGCGGGTGAAAGCCCGCTTTTCGATTCGGGAAAGACGCGCTACACTTGTGCATGCATTCTTCCGTCCGGCTTTCTTTCCTTGGCCTCAGCTTCTTGGGTGGCGTCGCTCTGGCTTCTTTTATTCCCGCAGTTTCCGCGGCATTACTCTGGGTCATTCTTCTCGGCACAGTGATACTGTGCGTTTCAGTATGGCGAGGAACGTTTGGTGATTCGCGTGAAGGTGTGCGTAGGCGCCTTGTTGGCGTGCTTATTGGTCTTTGTATATTAGCTTTTGCATCCGGCATGTGGCGCTTTGACGCAGTCGCAACTCTTCACTCGCGCCTTGCCGTGTTTGCGGATCGTCGCGCGGGAGATGCGCCAGTTTCTTTTCTTTTCCACGGCTTTGTCGACGGCGCGTTTACTTCGCGTGGCAACAACGGTTCTTTTTCATTCTATGTGACTGCGGTGCAGGTAGAAAATCGCATCGTTCCCATTCGTGAGAGAGTACTTGTGGAGACGGGCCCACTCCCTCTCTACGCCCCCGGAACACGTATGGGCGTCGAAGGAAGTGTCAGTGTTGCTGGAGAGCGTGATACATGGCTTTTGCGTGATGGCATCCGCATGAAGCTCGACGCAGGGGATATACGCACCTATGAACACGCTCCTTATGAAATAAGTACGCTCCAACGCATTCGTATGCACATGCTTGCATCGGTGATTAGCGTGCGTAGTCTCTTTGAGCGCGCTATCCGTGCAAGCATCGGCGAACCAGCGAGTGCCCTCATTGAAGGCGTGCTCCTTGGTACGCGGCAATTTTTGCCGGACACTCTTCGCGAAGCATTCCGTGCTACGGGCATGACGCACATTCTTGCGGTGTCTGGATATAATATTTCGGTGGTGGGCGCCGGTGTGCTCGCGTTGCTTCTCCGGTGGGTGCGTCGCCGAAGAGCTTTTTGGTTCACGCTTGGTGTGCTTGCGATCTTTACTATCATGACAGGAGCATCGGCATCGGTGGTGCGCGCGGCAATCATGGGTGGCCTTCTTTTCTTTGCGCAAAGTTACGGGAGATTGCCCTATCTTACCAACGCACTCATTCTGGCTGCATGTGCCATGGTGCTCGCACAGCCATTTGTGCTTCGCTATGACGTAGGATTCCAGCTCTCATTTCTCGCGGTGATCGGGCTTTCGTGGGGCGCTCCGCTTATTATGCGTTTCTTTGAAAAAACACGGATACCAGACATCGTGCGAGAACCGCTTGCGGCAACACTTGCGGCACAAATTGCCGTGCTCCCACTGATCCTTGTTGTCTTCGGCTCTTTGTCTATTGCTGCACCTCTCGCGAACATTCTCACGGTGCCAGTGGTCCCGTTTGTTATGGCAGCCGGGTTTTTTGCTGGTGTTGTTGCTCTGATCATACCCCCGCTCGCGCCCCTGGTGGGCATCCCAGCGTGGATAGGCGCCTCCTATATACTGTGGGTCATTGAGCGCATTGCAGAGCTCCCTGGAGCGTCTGTGGGCGTTTCTCTGCCGTGGTGGGGTGGCGTAGTGCTCGCGGTAGGTATCTGGGGTGTTTGGAAATATCTTTCCCGTTTATATGCACCAGCTATTTCGTCGTGAATGGCCCCGCGTTTTCGTATTGTGCACGCTCCTCGTGCTGTGTATTCTCGTCGCCCGTACTCCTCAGAATGGCTCGGGAAGGCTAGTTGTTTCTTTGCTCGACGTAGGGCAAGGAGAGGCGATATTTATACAGACACCAAATGGTCGTCAGGTGCTTATCGATGGTGGGCCAAATGCATCGGTACTTGAAGAGCTTGGTGCGGTGATGCCCGTAGGCGATCGGACGCTCGATTTGGTTGTACTTACCCACGCGCACAGTGATCACGTTTCAGGTTTAGTGCACGTACTTGAGCGTTACGCTGTTTCTGGGATTCTTGAATCGGGTGCGCCTTATACGACGGGCGTGTATCGTGCGTGGCGCGACGCAGTAGCACAGGAGGGTGCAGTGGCAGTTCAAGCACTTCCTGGCAGACGCATTCTCCTAGATGCAGATACCGCCCTTACCGTGTACGCACCGAATCCTACACGAGCTCTTGCTGAAAAGAATCCAAACAATGCGTCAGTGATGCTCATGCTCCAGCATGGAGCGGTGCGCATGTTGCTTACAGGTGACGCGGAGGCGCCCGTGGAACAGCGCCTTGTCTCCCAAGGCGCTCAGCTCGTCGCAGACATTCTTAAGGTGGGGCATCAGGGTTCGCGCACTTCTTCAACGCTGCCATTTCTTATGCGTGTTGCTCCCCGCGTTGCTATCATGAGTGTTGGCGAAGGGAATACCTACGGCCAC
This sequence comes from Patescibacteria group bacterium, assembly GCA_038061995.1. Taxonomy (GTDB): domain Bacteria; phylum Patescibacteriota; class Minisyncoccia; order 2-02-FULL-40-12; family GWA2-44-9. Next base: position 30,152 of record JBBTYA010000009.1, read on the forward strand.
CCCCATCGCGTGGTGACTGAGCGTCTTGCGAATCTCAGCATTCCATACTATCGTACAGACGTAGATGGACGAATAACTATTGAAAGCGACGGCACCTCGTTTGCGGTGCGGGCGCACAAGTAACACTCATGCATACTGACAACGGATTAGAACGAACGCTCGTGCTCTTAAAGCCGGACGCATTAGATTGCGGCATCGTCGGAGAGGTGATCACACGCTTTGAGCGCGTTGGTCTCAAAATGGTTGGTGTAAAGATGTTGGTGTCGGAAAAAGACACAGCAGAGAAGCACTACACCGAAGATCTGGCAAAGCGTCGCGGCGAAGCTATCCGCAATTTGATGATTAGCATGCTTACCTCCGGGCCGATCATTGCGCTTGCACTCGAAGGCGTTGATGCTATTGAGGTGGTGCGTAAGATGATCGGCTCTACCGAACCAAAAGCAGCAGCACCGGGAACGATTCGTGGTGACTACACGCATGTGAGCTACCGCTACGCTGATTCAAAAGGAATGGGTATTTTTAATCTTATCCACGCGTCTGACTCTCCGGAGAATGCTGATGCAGAACTACGTGTCTGGTTTAAGCCAGAAGAACTAGTGTCGCATAAGCCGGGATACACGAAAATGACCTTGCGCGAGGACTAGTTGCAGGAGTCTTTGAGCGGAGTATACTGAGAGTACCCTTTCGGGATTTGTAAAAGCCTTACCGTATTTAATGCACAGGGAGTCTTATCTGGGCTTCGGCCCAATCCAAGAGTGCCGGTGAGCGAGCAATCGTTCCGACGTCCTCTTATGCGGACACCCACCAAAGCCTTAAGGTAAAGCGCTTTTACAGATTGCGGGAGGGCCAGAACGCCACCCATAGGGGTGGCGTTGTGTTTTATGGGGCAAGCGTGTACTATTCCGCGCAACAAAGGAGGCGGAGATGGGAACGAGTGAAGAGAGCAGCAAGGCTGCGGTGGGCGAAGCTGTGCAGCAGGAATATCTGCGAGGCACGCGAGCATGTCAGATGGCGCGACGTGAGGAGCTGACGCTTGTGGCGCACGCGATTTCGTGGGCCGTGGATCGTTTCGGAGAAGACGAGGATGCGGTGCTCATGCACCGTCGCATGGATGCTCTCTGGGTGATCGTCTCGCAGTGCTCGGTGACCGGAGCACAGATCCCCGGCGATCTCGTGGCACTCATCCAGAGTCGGGGTGCCAAGCGGCTCGGCTAGGTCCAAGAGGGAGGTTCTGTAGAACCTCCCTCTATTCTTTTTATATTTTCATTGGTAGGCTGTATGCGGTTATGCGGGCCGTCGTATAATGGTAGTACGCGTGGCTGGGGGTCATGCAGCCGGGGTTCGATTCCCCGCGGCCCGACTTTATCAAATACAGAGTGCCTTGCGGCACACAGTAGAAATTAAAAAGAGACCCTTCCGGGCCTCTTTTTGGTTAGAGAGTGAGCTTAGGCTACTGCGCCTTTTGCGATGGTCTTAATGCAGTCTGTGCAGATCTTCAAGCGCTTGCCACCCACACGAGCCCACTGGAGGTTTGGGTAGCGACGAGAGCGGCTGGTTGGATTGTAGTGGCCGCGCAAAAGCTTACGGGTGGTGACCATAACCGATCGCTTTGCGCAGGTGGGACAACGTGTTGCCATAGAGATTTGAAAGCGTCCTTGAGGGACGCGAAGTACGTGGACAGGATAGCAGAACATTGGTAGGCTGGTCAAGAGATATGCCCGACAGCCTCTTTCTTGGTGCCGTTTCTATCGCAATGTTGGTGATGTCTGTTGTCGCGCATGAATATGCGCACGGTGCCGTTGCAGACGCTCTCGGGGACCCAACGGCACGCCTCTCGGGGCGCCTTACCCTCAACCCACTCAAGCACCTTGATCCATTCGGTTCGGTCATTCTTCCCTTTTTACTAGTGATTAGCGGCCTGCCGGCGTTTGGGTATGCGCGTCCTGTGCCCTATGATCCACTGCTTCTTTCAGATAGGCGCAGGGGACCTGCGATGGTGGCATTTGCAGGACCTGCGACGAATATCATCCTTTCTCTCCTGTGCGCCTTGACGTTGCGCGCCGGGATCGTCTCTATTGATACGATCCCCGGAGTCCTCGTGGCAAGCGCTGGGTTCATGAATGCTATTCTCGCGCTCTTTAACCTCATCCCCATTCCTCCATTGGATGGGCACTGGATTGCGGGTACCCTCGGTGGAGTGACGGGCGCTCGCCTTATGGCCGCGGCTCGGAGAATGCAGCTCCCGCTCCTTTTCCTCGCCCTCTTCCTAGTGGTTCCTATACTAGGAGATGTGGCATATGCTCTCTTTACGGCTCTTGCCGGGATTTGACGCTGATTTCTGTTTCTGCTACGATGCACACCGCACGTTGTGCGCCCTTTCTTGCGCACGACGCTTACTGGCTCATGCCAACACTGAATCAATTACTGAAAAAACCACGTGTCGTGGTTCGCGCAAAAACAAAAGCACCTGCAATGGTGTTTGGTTTGAATACGCTCAAGAACCGCCCCATCCGTTATCCCGCTCCCTTTAAGCGCGGCGTGTGCGTGAAGGTCACCACCATGACTCCGAAGAAGCCAAACTCTGCTATCCGTAAGATTGCTCGCGTACGCCTCTCTAACGGCATGGAAGTGACGGCCTACATCCCGGGCATTGGCCACAACCTGCAAGAGCACTCCGTGGTCATGATCCGCGGTGGTCGCGTAAAAGACTTGCCAGGTGTTCGTTATCACATCGTCCGCGGCGTCTTGGATGCAGCTGGCGTTGATGGTCGCAAGCAAGAACGTTCTAAGTACGGTGTAAAGCGCCCAAAGTAATCCCATTATTCTATGCGTCGTCCTATTAAAAAGCGTCCGATTGTAGATCCAGATTCTGTATATTCCAGTACTCTTGTTGCGCGCATTATTAATTCCGTCATGAAAGATGGAAAGAAGGCTATCGCACAACGCGCGGTCTACACTGCGTTGACTGATCTTGAGAAGCGTGCCGAAAAGCCTGCGCTCGAAGCTCTTGAGCTTGCAGTGCAAAACGTTGCTCCCAACGTACAGCTCAAATCTCGCCGCGTCGGTGGGGCAAACTATCAGGTTCCTGTAGAAATCGGCCCAGCGCGTCGACTTGCGCTGGCTATTCGCTGGATTGTTGGCTCGGCCCGCTCACTGAAAGGAAAGCCGATGAACGTAAAGCTCGCTGATGAACTTTTTGCCGCATTCCAAAACACTGGTTCTGCAGTAAAGAAGCGCGCCGACATGCATCGCATGGCGGAGGCAAACAAAGCATTCGCACATTTGGCATGGTAATGATGAGGTGAGTACTCGCGGAGCGACCACCATACTGTTGGTCGCTCCTGCGCTCTACTCACTGCGTGTATGGCTGATTATCCTATCGAGAAAATCCGTAACTTTGGTGTGATCGCACACATCGATGCTGGTAAGACGACAACGTCTGAACGCATTCTTTTCTATACAGGCATGAGCCATAAGATTGGCGAAGTGCACGAAGGCGATACCGTTATGGACTGGATGGAGCAGGAGCGTGAGCGTGGTATCACCATTACCGCAGCTGCAACGACTGCCTATTGGACTCCTACCGATGCCGCAGGTGATGCGAGCCAGAAGGTTCGCATGAATATCATTGATACGCCGGGCCACATCGACTTTACGATCGAGGTGAAGCGCTCTTTGCGCGTTCTCGACGGTGCTGTGGTGGTATTCGATGGCGTTGCCGGCGTAGAGCCACAATCTGAAACAAACTGGCGCTACGCGGACGACTATAAAGTCCCTCGCATCTGTTTTATTAATAAACTCGATCGTCTCGGAGCATCGTTTGAGCGCTCCTATCTTTCGATTCTCGACCGTCTTTCACCGTACGCGGTGAAAGTGCAAATCCCCGATGGTCACGAAGACCAATTCAAGGGCATCGTAGATCTCATGACGATGGAATACGTTACGTTTGAAGGCGAGCGTGGCGAGAAAATCATCAAGGGTGAAATTCCAGCACATCTCAAAGAATCTGCAGAAAAAGAGCGAGCAGTCATGATCGAGCGCATCGTGGAGCACGACGATACTGCCATGGCCGAGTATCTTGAGGGGAAAGAGATCTCGCTTCCTCGTTTGCGCGACATTCTCCGTAAGGCCGTGATTGAGAATAAAATTTTCCCAGTCTACTGTGGCTCAGCGCTCAAAAACAAAGGCGTGCAGTTGGTGCTCGATGCTGTTGCATATTATCTGCCCTCTCCGGTTGATATTGCTGATACCAACGCAAAGGATGCGAAAGGGGCAGACACAACCGTGAAACACGATGACAACGTGCCGTTTACCGCGCTTGCATTTAAAACCGCTACCGATCCATTTGTAGGATCGCTCACATTCTTCCGCGTGTATTCGGGTAAGCTCGCTGCGGGTTCTTACGTCTTAAACACTCGCTCAGGCAACCAAGAACGCATTAGTCGTATTGTGCGCCTCCACGCAGATCAACGCGAAGAAATTAAAGAAATCTTTGCGGGCAACATCGCCGCAACGGTTGGATTAAAAGACACCAAAACAGGGGACACGCTCTGTGACCCAGCAACACCAATGTTCTTGGAAGGTATCGATATTCCAGAACCAGTGATCTCGCTTCGCATTGAGCCAAAAACAAAAGCGGACCAAGAAAAAATGGGCCTGGCGCTCAAGAAGCTTTCTGATGAAGATCCTACATTCCGCATCCGCAGTGATGAGGAAACGGGTGAGATGATCATCGCAGGTATGGGTGAGCTTCACCTTGAAATTCTCGTAGATCGTATGAAGCGCGAATTTAGTGTCGAAGCAAACGTCGGCCGCCCGCAGGTTGCCTACAAAGAAGCGATTACTGATAAAGCGCAGGCCGAAGGTAAATATATCAAGCAGTCGGGTGGCCGTGGACAATACGGACACTGCTGGCTTCGTATTGAACCGCTTGAGCGTGGCCAAGGTTTTACATTTAAGAACGTTATTAAAGGTGGTTCTATCCCACAGGAGTTCATTCCCGCCATCGAAAAGGGTGTACGTGAGGCGCTCGATAAAGGTGTTATCGCAGGGTTCCCTCTCGTTGACCTCAAAGTTGAAGTCTACGATGGTTCCTACCACGACGTTGACTCATCTGAAGTAGCGTTCAAAATCGCTGGCGCCATGGCGCTGCAAGAAGCGGTCCGCCGCGCAAAGCCAGTCGTTCTCGAGCCGGTTATGAAAGTAGAAGTGATCGTTCCCGACAACTTCTTGGGTTCGACCACGGGTGATCTCTCCAGCCGACGCGGCCAGATTGTAGAAGTAACCGATCGCGGCACACTTGGCCTCAAGGTGATTCACGCGCACGTGCCACTCTCTGAAATGTTTGGCTATGCCACCTCGATCCGCTCCTTCTCTGAGGGTCGTGGCACATTCACGATGGAGTTCAGTCACTACGAACCAGTACCTGCAAATATTGCGACCCAGATCGCCGCAGGAAAGAAATAAAACAATAAAATCGTCCGTCCCAAGAGCGCCCCACATAGGGCGCTCTTGCTTTTTTGGGTGAGTGCGGTAGAAGAGATGTATTATGCTTGATATGCGCGAATTAAAACCACTCCTGCGACAAAGCGGTTCCATCGTGGTGGTAGAAGATGGTCAGCCTTCGGTGGTGATTGTGGATTATGGGGTGTACCGAGGCCTCGTGCGCGCTCCCGCAGAGGGCGTATCAAGCCAGGCTGTGGCGCAAACGCCCGCCGTTCCTACTACTGCCGATGCAGAGTTCGTAGAGCGTCTCAATAAAGAGATTTTGGCCCTCAAAAACCAGATTGAGGCAGAGGAGCGGGCCCTGGTGAGCCCCGAAAACGAGTAGGCATTGACTTTCGTTTACTGTTTGCTAGAATAGTCGGTACGCGTTTTATATTGAACAGCGCGGTACCGTGGTGGTTACTACACGAACGGCTTTCGAGCGGGTTTCGCGTCGTGTCCCTCACGAGTATCGCCTCGTCACAACCTTAAGCATATGGCAGACACAAAGTTTGAGCGGACAAAGCCGCACTTGAATATCGGAACGATCGGACACGTGGACCACGGGAAGACAACCCTGACCGCGTCTATTTTGCACGTCTTAGACATGCACAAAGGCGAGGGTTACGGCGCACGCGTTGAAGGTGTTGATGGTATCGACAATGCCCCAGAAGAAAAGGCACGTGGTATCACCATCTCTCTTCACCACTCTGAATACTGGACCCCAAAGCGTCACTACGCACACATCGACGCTCCTGGTCACGCAGACTACATTAAGAACATGATCACGGGTGCCGCCCAGATGGACGGTGCAATCCTCGTGGTTGCCGCAACTGATGGCGCAATGCCTCAGACTCGCGAGCACATCCTGTTGGCCCGCCAAGTCGGCGTACCTTTCATCATCGTCTTCTTGAACAAGGTAGACATGGTAGAAGACCAAGAGATGCTTGATCTCGTCGAAGCAGAACTCAAAGAATTGCTTGCAAAGTATGGCTACACTGATTCTCCAATCATCCGCGGCTCTGGCCTCAAAGCCCTTGAGTCAAAGGACGTAAGCGATCAGTATGCACAAGCCGTAAAGAAACTCATCGACACCTGCGATGAATACATTGTTGAGCCAGCACGTGAAATGGACAAACCATTCCTCATGCCTGTCGAAGACGTGTTTACCATTGAAGGTCGCGGTACCGTTGTGACGGGCCGTATCGAGCGTGGTCAGGTGAAGGTCAACGATGAAGTAGAAATCGTCGGTATCCGCCCAACGGCAAAAACCGTTATCACGGGTATTGAAATGTTCAACAAGTCGCTTGATTCTGGTATGGCAGGTGACAACGCTGGTCTCTTGCTCCGTGGTTTGAAGAAGGAAGACGTCGAGCGTGGCCAAGTCCTTTCAAAGGCAGGTTCCATCACGCCGCACACCGAATTTGAGGCAGAAATCTATGTTCTCACGAAAGAAGAGGGTGGTCGCCACACTCCATTCATGAAGGGCTACAAGCCTCAGTTCTACTTCCGCACCACCGATGTTACAGGTGAAGCATTCTTGCCAGAAGGATCAGAAATGGTCATGCCTGGTGACACTGTAAACCTTCGCGTGAAGTTAATCGTACCAATCGCCATGGAAGAAAAGCAGCGCTTCGCTATTCGCGAAGGCGGCAAGACCGTGGGCGCCGGTGCTGTAACAAAGATTATCGCCTAACCATTCACTCATCCCCGTCGCCGATGGCGGCGGGGATACACCGCTCTTTTTCAACACCATGATGGCTACAAAGAAACAAGAAGCAGCCCAACGCATCCGTATCAAGTTGCGTGCATATGACACGAAGATCATCGATCGCTCTGCAAAACAGATCGTCGAGACGATCGAGCGCTATGGAGGGACCCTTACTGGTCCAGTGCCACTGCCAACCGAAATCAAAAAGGTTACCGTGAACCGCTCATCCTTTACGGATAAGGATTCACGTGAGCAATTCGAGATGCGCATTCATAAGCGCTTGATCGAAATCGCAAACCCAAACCCGAAGATCATCGAGGCGCTCACCAACTTGAGTATGCCGGCGGGGGTTGATATTGAGATCAAAATGGTGTAAAAGGTATAGGCATTGTTACTTTCCTCTCCCCATCGTTCTGCGGTGGCGAGAGATAAAGCAATAATCCGGCTCGTAGAGCATTCTGTGTGCCTCTGCGACAGAGCAGGCGTGTCCTTCATGGTTCCCGCTGTTCGCGGGTTTTTGTTTGCAAAATGGCGAAATTTATTCTTGGCACAAAAGAGAGTATGACCCAGATCTTCCGTGAAGACGGCGTTGTCGTCCCAGTCACGGTACTTTCAGTGCGCCCAAACGTCGTTTTGCAACTCAAAAACAAAGAACGCGACGGATACATCGCAGTACAAGTGGGTACTGGATCTCGTAAGCACGTGAACAAGCCACAAACGGGCCACTTCCGTGGACGCGGTACGTTCAGCGCAGTTCGCGAATTCGCATACGTGCAGCTTGGCGATAAAGAGCTCGCAGAAGGCGACACCTTTGACGCATCTGTCTTTGAGGTAGGCGATACTGTCACAGTGAGCGGCACATCAAAGGGTAAGGGCTTTGCTGGCGGTATGAAGCGCCACGGGTTCTCCGGTATGCCTGCAAGTCACGGTCATAAATCAGTGAAGCGCCACATTGGTTCCACTGGTCAGCGCTTCCCTCAGCATACACTCAAGGGAAAGCGTATGGCGGGCCACATGGGCGTAGAGCGCGTATCAGTCCGCGGCTTAAAGGTTGTTGCTGTTGATGCGGAACTTGGTATTATTGCTGTCCGCGGCGCAGTCCCTGGCCAACGCGGCTCCATTGTTGAAATCGTTTCACGATAATATGGCAAACGTCCCTCTTCTCAATCAACGCGGCGAGTCTCTCGGAAGTATCGCATTGCCTGATGCTCTCTTTTCCGTACCTGTAAACATGGAGCTCCTTGCGCAGGTTCTTGCTGCACAAGAAGCAAACCAGCGCCAGGGCAATGCGCATTCTAAAGGTCGCGGTGAAGTGCGTGGTGGTGGTAAAAAGCCATGGCGCCAGAAGGGAACTGGCCGTGCCCGTCACGGTTCTATCCGCTCTCCTATTTGGAAGGGTGGTGGTGCAACGCACGGCCCAACTTCAGAAAAAGACTACACGCAAAAGATTAATCGTCGCATGGCTCTTGCCGCACTTCGTTCTATCCTTTCAGGTAAGGTTCGTGACGCAGAGCTTGTTGTGGTAGATGCATTCTCGCTCCCCGAAGCAAAGACAAAAGAAGCTGTTACCTCACTCCGCGCAGTGGTGCGCGCCATCCCTGGCATTCGCGCAACTGACCGCACGCTTCCCAAAGCGCTTATTATCCTTCCTGGTGGCGAAGGCCACACGCCGGCAGTTCGTGCACTGCGTAACGTGCAACGAGTTGAAGTTGAATCGGTGCGTAATCTCCAAGCGCTTCATGTCGCAGATCATCAATACATTATTGTACACAAGGATGCTATTGATGCGCTCGTCACTCGTGTAAACGGTACTGCATAATCACGTATGAAATTCCCATTTTTTGGATCATCGGAAAAGAAAGAAAGCCCAAAGAAGGGCGCGTCCTCAAAGAAGGCGGCAGTGTCGCGCGCACCAAAGAAAAACAGCGATGCTCCAGCATCGACTGAGGGCCAGGTGCTTGTGGTTCCCGCAGGCGCACACCGCGTTATTCGCGCTCCCTTTATGAGCGAGAAAGCGTCTCGTTTGGCGCAACAGAATCAGTATGTCTTTTTAGTCACTGCCGGCGCGACAAAGTCAGAGATAAAGAAACATGTAAGCACACTTTTCAAAGTAACCGTTCTGTCGGTCAATATTGTGAACTTGCCTCGCAAGAAGGCGGGCATGACACGTCGCCACTTCGCTGGCGTGCGTCCGCAAGTACGTAAGGCAATCGTAACACTTGCTCCCGGTCAAACTATTGGAGCAGCTATGGCATCGCCTCAATCATAATCTGGTATGAAACGCTATAAACCAACAACTGCATCTCGTCGCCACATGTCAGCATATGACACTGCTGGTCTTTCCGACGTTGCCCCACTTCGTTCTCATACGAAGGGTTTTCACCGTGCAGTTGGCCGCAACAACCAAGGTCGCATCACAAGCTTCCACCGTGGTGGCGGTAACAAGCGTCGCTACCGCGATATCGATTTTAAACAGCAGAAGTATGATATCCAGGGTATTATTGCGACTCTCGAATACGATCCAAACCGTACTGCACGCATTGCCCTCGTACACTACCCAGATGGTGACAAGCGCTACATCATTGCTCCACAGAACCTCGCTGTCGGCGATACCGTTATTACTGCGGTACGCGCACCGATTCGCGTAGGCAATCGCATGCAGCTCGCGAACATTCCACAGGGTACCATCGTACACAACATCGAATTGCGCCCGGGCCAAGGGGGACGCATTGTGCGTTCCGCAGGAAGTGGCGCAACCGTGCTCGCAAGCGACGCCGGTTATGTACAGGTGGTGATGCCTTCCTCCGAAGTGCGTCTCGTGCCCGCTGAATGCTATGCATCTATCGGGCAAGTATCGAATGCAGAGCACGCGCTCATCTCGTTGGGTAAGGCTGGTCGTTCGCGCTGGCTGGGCCGCCGTCCAAAGGTCCGCGGTACTGCCATGAACCCAGTAGATCACCCACATGGTGGTGGTGAAGGTCGCCAAGGTCGCGGTACACGCCGTCCAAAGACACGCCACGGTAAGATCACCGGCGGTCACAAGACGCGCAATAAAAAGAAGCGCTCAGCACGCCTCGTTGTGCGCCGACGCTCGAAGTAATCATTTCCATTTCTTTATCTTATGTCACGAAGTCTCAAAAAAGGTCCCTACGTTGATGAGCGATTGCTCAAGAAAATTGCAAGCCGAAAGGCGGGCGATAAGACCGTGATCAAGACGTGGTCTCGGGATTGCACGATCGTGCCGGAGATGATAGGCTTCACCTTCGGTGTTCATAACGGTAGGATCCATATCCCCGTTGTGATCACGGAAGATATGATCGGGCACAAGCTCGGAGAGTTTTCGCACACTCGTACTTTCCGCCGTCATGGTGGCAAGATGCAGAAAGAGCTTGAAGCTGCCGCAAAGCAGCGTGAGGTTGATGCGGCAAAAGCTGCAAAAGCAGAGCCTGTTGCCGCAAAGTAATCATCCACCCCTATGCAACAAGTACGCGCACAACTCAATGGTATCCGACTCTCACCTCGTAAGGTCCGAGCGGTTACTGCGTTGGTAAAGCGCCACGATGTTGCGTGGGCACTTGATCAGCTCGCGCACACGGTTTTGCGTCCGGCACCAGCGCTTGCCAAACTTATCCGTTCGGCGGTCGCGAATGCAGAGCACACCTACAAGGCATCAGTAGAGCAGCTTTTTATTGCTGACATCATTGTGAATGAAGGCATGAAGCTGCGCCGTTGGCTGCCTCGCGCACAGGGTCGTGCAACTGAATTGCAGAAGAAGACGTCACGCATCTGCGTGGTGCTTGAGATCCGTGGAGCTGCGCCTGAAAAGGCCGCTTCGAAGACTCGCGCACGCCGCACAACGCGATCCGCGGCGCCTGCTTCAACTCAATCGTAATTATGGGACAAAAGGTTTCTCCAACAGGGTTTCGTATCGGTATTATTCGTGACTGGGCGTCACGCTGGTTTGGCGGTTCGTCATATCAAAAATATCTTGCCGATGATTTGCGCGTCCGTCACTTCCTCGACAAGCGTCTCCGTGGTATGGCCGTGGATCGCGTCGAAATTGAGCGCAACACCGATACGATCACCGTGGTCATTGCGACCGCACGTCCTGGTTTAGTGATCGGGCGCGGTGGTGCCGATGTTGAAAAACTCAAAGATCAGATCCGCACGCTCGTGAAGCGAAAGCTTGCCGTACGTATTGAGATTCAAGAAGTGAAGAATCCAGAAGCATCAGCTGCTGTGATGGCCGAGTCTATCGCTGAGCAGATTGAAAAGCGTTTGCCGTTCCGTCGCACGATGCGCATGTCTCTCGCAAAGATTATCGGTAGTCGCGATGTCAAAGGTGCCAAAATTCAGCTGGGCGGGCGTCTCGATGGTGCAGAAATCGCACGCTTGGAGCACGTCGAGTCCGGCAACTTGCCGTTGCAAAGCTTGCGTGCAAATATCGATTTCGCTCGCGCTACCGCGCACACGACATTCGGTACCATTGGTATCAAGGTGTGGATTTATAAGGGTGATACGTTTGAATAATTATTTCGTATGTTGCAACCAAACCGCGTAAAACACACGAAGGTACACAAAGGTCGCAATCGCGTCGTTGCTACCCGTGGCGCCACATTGAGTTTCGGCACCTATGGCTTAAAGGCGATGGAGGCGACGTGGCTGACTGCGAGTCAGCTTGAGTCTGCGCGCCGTGCGATGATTCGTCTCCTTGCTCGCGGTGGCAAGATTTGGACTCGTGTCTTCCCAGACAAACCCCGCACTGCAAAGAGCTCTGAAGTGGGTATGGGTGGTGGACGCGGTGCACTCTCGCACTTTGTTGCCCCAGTGCAGGCAGGCCGTATGCTCTTTGAGCTTGATGGTGTTTCGGAGACAGTTGCTCGCCAAGCATTTCGTCTTGCTGCGCACAAACTTCCTATTAAGACTCGTGTCGTGGTACGTATCGGCCACTCTGCATAATTCTTTCGTATGAAATACAAAGACCTCCAACAGAAATCAATAGCAGAACTCCACGCACTTGTGCGCGATCTTCGTGCGCAGGTTCTCGTGTCGCGCTTTGAGGCATCACAGGGGGCATTAAAACAGAATAGTAAAGTGCGCGCGCTTCGTGTGCAGATTGCTCAAGTGCTTACTGCACTAAACGCACAGCAGCACAGCGCATAATTATTGCTTATGACATCTTCTCAACCAACAAAAGGACGTCGCCTCACCGGTACTATCGTTTCCGATAAAATGGAAAAGACGGTTGTGGTGGAAATCACCCGCTTGCGCAAGCATGCGGTATATAAGAAATATCAGAAAGTGACACAGCGTTTTCAGGCGCACGACGAACAGGAACAATATAACGTGGGTGATCGCGTGATTATTCGTGAGACGCGCCCAATGTCAAAGAATAAGCGCTGGATTGTTGAAAGTAAGGCTGCGTAATTTACCCATATGCTTCAACTTCGCTCTATCGTTTCAGTAGCAGACAACACAGGCGCAAAACGCGTTGGTGTCTTTAAGGTGCTTGGAGGTTCTCGCCGCGCCTTTGCAGAAATTGGCGACATCGTCGTTGTATCAGTAAAGGTTGCCGAGCCTCGTAAGCTCGTGAAGAAGAAAGATGTGCTTCGCGCAGTGGTTGTACGTCAGCGCAAGCCATTCCGTCGCAAGGATGGTTCGTATATTCGCTTTGATGATAACGCGGTTGTTATCCTTGATGGCACTGAGCCAAAAGGCGGTCGTATCTTCGGTCCTATTCCTCGCGAAATTAAAGAACGCGGCTTCAGCACAATCGCCTCGCTTGCTCAGGAGCTGGTTTAATATTCTTCTATGGCAACACACATGAAAATTCGAGTAGGCGATACGGTCACTATGTTGTCTGGCAAAGACCGCATGAAAACCGGCAAGGTGATGCGCGCTTCTCCCGAAGATGGCAAGGTGCGTATCGAAGGACTTAATACAGTGATGCGTTCACTCCGCTCTCGTAAGCAAGGCCAAAAGGGCCAGAAGGTTGCAAGTGAGCGTTTCGTTTCCATTTCGAGCGTCGCACTGGTTTGCCCTTCATGCAAAAAGCCAACCCGAGTAGGGTATGCATTCGCCGAAGTTGGAGGTAAAAAGCAGAAACAGCGTGTCTGCAAAAAGTGCGGAAAGGCGCTTGCATAAAAGGTATTTCTCACGTATACTCCACCCGCTTCTATGACTCAAACATTACAGCAACAATATCAAAAGACGATCCTTCCTGCTCTGCAGAAGGAGTTTGGTATTGCAAATGTGATGGCAGTGCCACGCATCCAAAAAGTGGTGATCAATACTGGTATTGGTCGCATGGTAAAAGACAGCGGTGCTATCGAGCGCGTACAACGCGACATGACAGTCTTGTCTGGCCAGAAGCCGGTGATTCGTAAGGCAAAGAAATCAATTGCGAGCTTTAAGCTTCGTGAAGGTATGCCCGTCGGCGTTTCAGTGACGCTCCGCGGTAAGCGCATGTATGATTTCTTGCACCGCCTTATCGCGTTGGCGCTTCCTTTGTCGAAAGATTTTCGTGGCGTTGACATGAAAAATGTTGATGGCGCAGGCAACTTAAATCTTGGCATTAAAGAACACACCATTTTTCCAGAAGTGACCTATGAGTCAGTCAAAGACATTTTTAGCTTGCAGGTGACCATTGTGACAAATGCGCAGAATCGCGAACGCGGGATTGCCCTTTTGAAACAGATTGGTATCCCATTTAAATAAACGACATGCCAAAGAAATCAACTATCGCACGTACTGCAAAACACACGCCTAAGTTTTCGACTCGGCGCGTGAACCGCTGCGTACTGTGCGGTCGCAAACATGGATACCTGCGCGCATTCGGCCTGTGTCGTATTCATTTCCGCGAGCTTGCACTTCAAGGTTTTCTTCCGGGCGTTCGTAAATCGAGCTGGTAATACTTATTATTTATGGCAATGATCCACGATCCAATTTCAGACATGATCACACGCATTCGCAATGCGCTTGCAGTGCGTGCGACGCATGTACTCGTGCCAACATCCCGCATGAAGGTGGGCATCGCACGCGTTCTCCAGGAAGCTGGCTATCTTGAATCAGTCGAGCGTCGCACTAAAAAGGTGCGCGCAAGTGAACATGAATACATTGATCTCGTGTTCTCTCGTGACACAGATGGCAAGCCGATGATCAACGACATGCGTCTTATTAGTAAACCCTCTCGTCACCTCTATGCAAAAGCGCGCGAGTTGCGCCCTGTCCAGTCTGGTTTTGGTATCGCAGTGCTTTCAACGCCCAAAGGCATCATCTCTTCTCGTGCTGCGCGTAAAGAAGGCGTGGGCGGCGAAGTCTTGTTTGAAATCTGGTAATACTTTTATGTCTAAAATCGGCAAACGACCAATTCATATCCCGCAAGGCGCAACCGTCACACTCGACGGTACTACTCTGACGGTCAAAGGTCCGAAGGGGACACTCACCCGCACGCTGTCTGGCTTGATCGATGTTGCTGTTGAGGGCGCCCTTATTCAGTTAACGCCACGCATGGATGTTTCTGCAGATGCAAAAACAAAGACCATCACCTGGGGTCTCGAGCGCGCTACGCTCAACAACATGCTCATGGGTGTTACTACTGGCTTCACCAAGGTGCTGGAGTTTAATGGCGTTGGTTACAAAGCCGTGCCACAGGGTAAGAACCTTGAATTGAGTCTTGGCTTTTCGCACACGATTCCATTCCCAGCCCCCGAAGGTATCCAGTTCTCAGTTGAAAAGAATGTGCTTACCATTACGGGAACTGACAAGGAAGTCGTGGGACAAGTTGCAGCAGAGATTCGCGCGCTGAAGAAGCCAGAACCATACAAGGGAAGCGGTATCCGCTACCAAGGCGAGGTTATTAAGCAAAAGGCAGGTAAGAAAGCTATCGCATCAAGCTAATTCATTCTATGACACGTGCTATTTCTAAAAACGCAGGTCGCATTCGTCGTCACGCACGCATTCGTGCGGTGATGTCTGGTACGGCATCTCGCCCCCGAGTGTGCGTCTTTAAGAGCAACTCATATACCTACGCGCAAGTCATTGATGACACGACGCGCAAAACGCTCTTTTCCGTGCATGACCACGAGATCAAACCAGCCTCCGATGCGCCAGAAGGTTCTGGTACAAAGGTCGCGAAGGCTTTCGCAGTCGGAAAGACGCTTGGAGAAAAGCTGAAAGAAGCAAAAATCACAACGGTTGTTTTCGACCGTGGGGGTTTTGCCTACCATGGACGCGTTCGCGCTATCGCGGATGGCTTGCGTAGCGCTGGAATCTCCGTATAATCACTAGACATTCATTATGGACGAACAGACACCAGTACAACCAACTCCAGAAGCAACGCCAGCGGCACCTGTCGCACCGGTAGCTTCTGAACCACAGCGCCATGGCCGCGGAGGTCAGCGTTTTGGTGGTTTTGGAAATCGTCGTCCGGGTGGCCGCCAAGGTCGCCGTCCTATGCGTCCGATGGAGAAGCCAGAGTATGAGCAAAAAACCATCGACCTTGCTCGCGTCGCTCGTGTCACAAAGGGTGGCAAGCGCTTCTCTTTCCGCGCAACCGTTGTCATCGGTGATGGCAAGTCGCGTGTTGGTATCGGTATGGGGAAGGGTAAAGATGTCGCACAGTCTGTGCAAAAGGCATACAACCAAGCCAAGAAGCGGCTCCTCACCGTGCTTACGGTCAATGGTACTATCTCAAATACGGTGCAAGCCAACTTCCACGGCGCCACGGTTATTTTAAAGCCTGCAAAGGGTGGCGTAAAAGCCGGTGGTCCTGTTCGTGTTGTCGCGAAGCTCGCAGGTATCACTAGTTTGACTGGTAAGTTGATCGAGCGCACAAATAATAAGATCAACATCGCTATGGCAACCATGAAGGCACTTAGTATGTTGCGTGATCGTGCTCGTACCCGCTTTACGCGCGTCGCTCCGCCGGTCGCTTAATCATTTTTATGCAACGTCAAACTATCAAATCAGCATCTCGTAGTACCGGTAAGCGCGTTGGCCGTGGTGGTAAGCGCGGCACGACATCGGGTGGCGGTACGAAGGGTCAGAAGGGTCGTGCTGGCGCAAGCGTACGCCCAGGCTTTCGTGGCGGTGACAATCGCATCTGGCAATTGTTCCCAAAGCAGCGTGGTGCAACAAAGAAGCACGGCAGTAAGCGCGTACATCGCAAGCATCGTCGCTACCAAGTCATTGCTGATAAGCCGGCAGTGATTAACGTCGCAGCACTGAATGTGTTTGCGAAAGGTGATTCCGTTACTCTTGCGACTCTCAAAGAGCGCCGCCTTGTTAGTGGGTCAGCAAAGGCAGCAAAAATTTTGGGCACAGGTGAGGTGAAGGTGGGCGTCACAGTTGAAGGCGTTGATGTGTCTACGTCCGCGCGGGAGAAGATCACTGCCGCCGGCGGGACCGTCGCGTAACTTTATTTGCTATGGATCGCATATTGACCGCATTGAAGCGTCCGGAGCTCCGGAGCAAGATACTCTTTATTCTTGGTATCCTCGCGTTGTCGCGTGTCCTCTCTACGATCCCTGTTCCTGCCATTGATGGCAGTCAGCTGAAGGAATTTTTTGCAAACAACCAATTCTTTGGGCTCATTAGCGCGTTTACGGGCGGTGGCCTCTCGAACCTTTCCATTGCCATGATTGGCTTGGGTGCATATATCACCGCATCCATTATCATGCAGTTGATGACCATGATCTTCCCTTCGATGGAGCAGTTGTATAAACACGAAGGAGAGGCAGGCCGTGCAAAGTTTAATCAATACTCTCGCATGTTGGCCGTACCCCTTGGTGCCATCCAAGCCTATGGCTTCCTAACGCTTTTGGTACGCCAGAGCGTTATTCCTGCTATGTCGGGCTTTGAGTGGTTTAATGCTATCACCGTTGTGGTGGCGGGGAGCATGCTCTTGATGTGGCTGGGTGAACTCATGACGGAAAAGAATCTTGGCAACGGTGTCTCGCTCTTGATTCTCGCTGGTATTGCCGCGAGCATTCCTACCACCCTGCGCCAAGCTATCTTTACGTACACACCTGACCAGCTCATCACGTACATTGTTTTTGCGGCAATCTCGCTGATCGTTATTGCCGGCGTGGTCTTTATCTCTGAGGCACAGCGCAACATTCCTGTCACCTACGCACGTCGTGTGCGTGGTTCTCGTGTGTTCGGTGGGGTATCTACGTACCTTCCCATGCGCGTGAACAACGCTGGTGTGATTCCTATTATCTTTGCGCTCTCGATCCTGCTCTTCCCGGGTACGATCGCTACCTTCTTTGCGGGCTCCAGTATCACATTCCTCGCTACCGCCGCACAGTTCGTGCAAGGTGTGCTTGCGAACCAACTGTGGTACTCCATCATGTACTTCGTGCTCGTGGTGCTATTCACGTTCTTCTACACGGCAGTTACTTTTGATCCAAAATCAATCTCCGAGAACATTCAGAAGCAGGGAGGTTACATTCCTGGCTTGCGTCCTGGCCCCATGACTGCGCAGTTCCTCACCTTCTTAGTGAATCGCATTACGTTGGTTGGCGCACTGTTCCTTGGAGCTATCGCAGTGCTGCCAAACGTCATTCAGGGAGTGACTGGTCTCTCGGCCTTCTCGATCGGAGGCACCACCGTGCTTATCGTGGTCTCGGTTGCCTTGGAGCTCATGAAGCAACTTGATGCTCAGCTCTCGATGTACGAATACTAGAAAGAGGCGATACTGTATTTTTCCAACGGCGCCCAAAAGGGCGCCGTTGACTTTTACGCGTAAGTATTGGATAATGTGTTTACCACGAGGAGGTGGAATTTGGAGAGCTTTTTCACTGGCATGGGCATTGGCGATCGCGTGACCGCAAGCGTCGGTATGCACTCGATCGACCTCACTCCGGAAGGGCGCCCCGACGTGACCTTGTCGTTGCCCGTCAACGACATCGGCTACATGGAGAGTGCGGAGGTGCTGGAGGAGTACATGTACGCCCTCAACTGCGCCCTTCGCTTGGCCCGACGCCACCTTCGTTTGGTGGAGGTTCTCACCGTCGGCGGCGCAGCGATCGTCTTCAAGAACGAGCCGTCGTTCGATGAGCTTGCTGAGATCGGAGACGAGGGCGACGAAGGCCCGGAGGAGTACATCTTCGTCTTCGAGGCGATCCCCAACATGTCGTTGCAAGACCGTCACATGATGCCCTAATCGGGCTCACTAACGCGCGTCGCTTCCTTCGGGGACCGGCGCGCTGTTTTTTTAAGATGTGTGGCACACTTGACTTCTGTAAATAGTAGATGTTTAATACGCACTCCACGAGGAGGTGGGCATGGAGAGCTTTTTCACCGACATGGGCGACGGTGATCGCGTGGTCGCGATTGTCGCTATGTACTCGATCGACATGATCCCCGAAGGGCGTCCCGACGTGAGTCTGTCGTTGCCGATCAACGACATCGGCCACAGGGAGGGTGCGGAGGTCTTGGAGGAGTACATCCGCGCCATCAACTGTGCACTTAGCTTGGCGCATTGTCGCTTACGTCTGGAGAAGGTCTTCGACGTCGATGGCGGCGAGATCACCTTCAAGGGTGAGCCATCGTTCGAGGCACTTCTCCAGCACGAGGAGGGCAGGGTTCGCCCGCCCTTGGATGGCCCTCTCGCACCCAACAAGTTCGTCTTCGTCTTTGAGCGGGCGACATTCGAAAAGCTCTAAGCCTCGTTCGCTCTACGCGCGTCGTTTCCTTCGGGGACCGGCGCGCTGTTTTTTTTGCCTCACGAGGAGGAGTATCCAGCATCCTTGACTTCGACAAAGATTAGTTGTTTAATGCGTCTTCCACGAGGAGGTGGGCAGTGAACACAGATCTTTTCGAAGGCGTAAGGTTCGGGTGCCACATTCGGTGCTCCGTGAGCCTCAAGCGTCTCGCATTCACTCGTGAAGATGATCCCACAATCTTCACGACGGTATTCACCGACGATACGAGCTTGATGGAAAACGCGACGAGAGTGCGACATGTGCACCAGTTGCTCAACAGCGCGCTCGCGCTCGTCGGCGCTCACTTGCGTCTCGTTGGTGTGAACGCTCTCGGTGGCAAAGAGATACTCTTCCCGCCGAAGGGACCATCATTCGAGGCTCTGAGAGCTCTGGACGAGGAGAGTATGGCAGCCAGCCGCGGGCCTCTCCAGCCATGCGAATACCGCTTCGTCTTCGAGACGACTTCCCAACAGCGTGAGTTTCGTGACCCTCTGATTTTCTAGATAGTGGTCCAGGCTCTGCCTGTAGTTGTCACTAACGCGCGTCGCTTCCTTCGGGGACCGGCGCGCTGTTCTTTTTTTGTTTGCCGTGTACAATAGGCGTATGCAAAAACAGGCGATTATTCTTATCGGCCCTCCTGGTGCAGGAAAAGGAACGCAGGCCGAACTTCTTGCCGACGATTTCGGCTTTTTTCATTTTGATACCTCGCAAATCATCGAAGAACGTTTTCGTACTGCAGCTGCAGATGATCCTGTGATCGCTCAAGCAAAAGCGAACTATGATGCAGGAAAATTAGTAGAGCCAGCACTGGTGGCGAGCTGGGTGATTGATAAAATCCGCGCACTCGGCGTGGGCGGTACGAGCATTGTCTTTAGTGGCTCGTTTCGCACGAATACTGAAGCGGCTGAAGAGCTCCCCGTGCTCCAAGAAGTATATGGCGCAAAGAATGTGCACATTGTGAACATTGAAGTGAGTGAGGAAGAATCGGTGAAGCGCAATTCGGGGCGTCGTGTGTGCAAGGTGAATCGTCATCCTATCCCGAACTTTCCTGAATTTGCCGGCATCACCGCATGCCCCAAAGATGGTGGCGAGATCGTAACGCGCAGTCTCGATGTTCCTGAAACGATCCGTGTTCGCTATGCAACGTACCAAGAGCAAACCAAGCCCGTGGTTGCCTATTTTGAGCAGCAGGGCTATGCCGTGATTCGCATTGATGGCGAGCAAGCTATTCGCAAAGTGCATACTGATATTATGAATCGCGTACACGAAACAGCGCATCCCGACCAACTATGATTCTCAATTCCGAACAGCAACAGCATATGCGTGACGGCGGAAAAATCCTTGCTGGTATTTTGCGCACGCTGGCGGCGGCGGTAACGCCAGGCATGCCTACGCAACAGCTCGAAGACATGGCACGCGAACAGATTCGCACCAACAGTGTACTACCCTCTTTTCTGGGATATAACGGCTACCCTGCCGTGTTGTGTGTGAGTGTGAATGAGGAAGCTGTCCACGCGGTTCCTGGTGGGTATATTATCCAAGCGGGTGATTTAGTAAAACTTGATTTTGGTGTGGTACACGAAGGCCTCCACACCGACAGCGCGGTGACGGTGATTGCGGGCCTTACCGATGAGCGGAAAAAAGAGTGGCAGGATCGCATCACGCTCTCTCGTGTAACGCGTGAAGCACTCTATGCAGGTATCGCACGGGCGCGCGCTGGGAACACAGTGGGTCATATTGGCGCAGCCATTGAAGCGCATGCTGAAAAAAATGGTTTCACTGTTTTGAAAGATTTGGGAGGCCACGGCATTGGCGCGCGTCTTCATGAAGATCCTTTTGTGCCAAACCACGGCTCTGCGGGAGAGGGGGATGTGCTCGTGGCCGGTATGGCGCTTGCTATCGAACCTATTTTAACGACCGGTACCCACAAGACAAAAGACGGAACTGACGGCTTTGCATACGTTACTAAAAACGGAGCGCTCTCTGCGCATTTTGAGCACACTATTATCGTTACTGATGGGGCTCCCGTTATCGTTACCGAGCAGTCCTAAGGGGCATTGACTTTATATACAAAAGTAGTATAATATACGTTCAAGGAGGTGGCATATGGCCACGCAAATGATGGTCGAGACCTCGTTCCGGACGCTCGTCGCGGAGATCAAGCCGCTGATGGAGCGCACGTTCCTGTGCCTCGTGCACAAGCGCGAGGTGCTGTCCCAGGAGGGTTTCGTGCTGGGGATTCGGGAGATCCAGCGTGAGCTGAATCTCCCCGAGGGGCAGCTGCCCTCGGTCTTCCAGCTCGGTCAGTTCGTCGCCTGCCGTGCGTGCGTGCGGGACGTGGCGAGGTTCTTCGGTGTTCCGTTCCTGCACCCGCTGGCGAAGCAGCTCGAGATCCTCGAATACAAGTTCGCCAGCGCGGCGCGCCAGGTTCGTGCCCGGCCGATCGCGCCGGAGACCGTCGTGCCCCGTACGACGGCGCGCACGGGTACGGTCATGCCGACGTTGCCGCCCGGCTACTTCGAGAGCCGGAAGGGGCAGGCTCACAAGGGTCGCAAGCCGCGGTCCTTGCGCCAGGCCGAGGCGTTGGCCAAGGTGACCAAGCCGTCGCCGGCCACTGCGGCTCTCGACAAGAAGGCCGCGAAGAAGGCGGCCAAGGACGCCGCCCGGTCCAACAACAAGCAGGGCGCCGGTGGCAAGAAGCGCCACTAGTTCGCCCACTCGCGGGGGTATGTGCACACGGTGCGCGTACCCCCGCTTTTTCTTTGTTTTTTCATACGGGTATACACCCTTGACCTCAATAAGGCTCTTCTGATATACTCCTTGGTACCCAAAGATGATTATCTTACAGACAAGCGGAACCACCAGCGGCTGACAGACCGTGTTCGCACGTCTGAATATGCCGCCGCAAGGCGGCTTCTGTGTCTCTAGGAACATCAAGCGGGCAGTACGTTGACAACGTGGAACGGGAGCTGAACGAAAGTTCAGCTTTGTATTGTTCGCTTTATAAGAGACCTGGGACCTCGAGTCCCAGGTGGTACTTTGTGAAGGTGAAGGGTATATGGAGGATGCCTAGGCACGAATGAGCGATGAAGGACGTGGCGTAGCTGCGATAAGCTTCGGGGAGCCGTTGAGCGGGCTTTGATCCGGAGATTTCCGAACGGGGCAACCTAGTCGAGTAAACCTCGATTGCCTGTCTTCTGTAATGGGAGATGGGAGCGTACCTGGCGAAGTGAAACATCTCAGTAGCCAGAGGAACAGAAACCGAAGAGATTCCCTGAGTAGCGGCGAGCGAAACGGGAAGAGCCCAAACCTGACTACACATCAGCAATGGTGTGTGTACAGGGGTTGTAGGGATAGTACACTTTCTCATTGAACGGACACGATCGTGCGCTCAATGAGGATAGGGAGTAAAAAATTCGAATTGTAGCAGAACGGCCTTGGAATAGCCGACCAGAGCGGGTGACAGTCCCGTATGCGAAACACTTCGAACTCTCGTATTGTTACCTGAGTAGCTCGGGATCAGAATGTCCTGAGTGAATCTACCCATACTACTGGGTAAGGCTAAATATTATTCGTGACCGATAGTGAACTAGTACCGTGAGGGAAAGGTGAAAAGAACCCCGGAAGGGGAGTGAAATAGATACTGAAACCATATACCTACAAGGAGCGGGAGCCTGACCACCGTAAGGTGGGGCGGGTGACCGTGTGCCTATTGAAGAATGACCCAGCGAGTTTATGCGTGTTGCGATACTCTAAGTTCTGATGGAACGAAGGGGCAGGGAAACCGAGTGTGAATAACGCGACCATGCAGCACGTGTAAGACCCGAAGCCGGACGAGCTAACCATGAGCAGGGTGAAGTTCCGCGAAAGCGGAATGAAGGCCCGAACTGGTTGATAGCGCAATATCATCGGATGACTTGTGGTTTGGAGTGAAAAGCTTATCGAGTTCGGTAATAGCTGGTTCTCCCCGAAATGCCTTTAGGGGCAGCGTCGTGGAGTAGCAAGGGGGGTAGAGCACTGAGTGGTGGACCGCGCCCTTTTGGGTAGGTTTACCAAACAAACTCCGAATACCCTTGTGGAATCTGCGACAGTGAGACCGTGGGGGCAAAGCTTCACGGTCGCAAGGGAAACAGCCCAGATCGCAGCTTAAGGTCCCTAAATGTACGCTAAGTGTATAAAGGAGGTGTTACACCTTAGACAGGTAGGAGGTTGGCTTAGAAGCAGCCATCCTTTAAAGAGTGCGTAATAGCTCACTACTCGATGTGGCTTTTGCCACAAGGTGTGATGCGCCGAAAATTCAACGGGGCTAAGCGTACTACCGAAAGCGCGAATTTGTTTCAAATTTATTTGGAATAAGTGGTAGGGGAGCATTCTGAACCGCTGTGAAGCCTCTCTGTGAAGAGTGGTGGAGCGTTCAGAAGAGAGAATGCTGGGATGAGTAACCGCAAGTGGCGTGAAAACCGCCACCGCTGAAAGTCCAAGGTTTCCTCCGCGATGGCAATCAACGGAGGGTGAGGCGGCCCTAAGCATAACCTTGTCTACGGGCAAGGGATGGCGATGGACAGTCGATTAATATTTCGACCCCACGCACATATTCGAAGGGATAGACGAGGAAGATAAGATCTCGCATGCGATTGGATGTGATGTTGTTACTCCTAGAACGCCCGCCAGGCAAATCCGGCGGGGGCCGCAAGGCACGTTCGAGAGGGGCAAGACTGCCGCAAGGCGGGATGAGATCGAAGAGTCCTCCGAGAAAAATCTCTAAGGTTCGTATGTGCGTGTCCGTACCGCAAACCGACACAGGTGGACTAGTATCAGAGTACCAAAGCGAACGGGTGAATGCTGGTTAAGGAACTCGGCAAAAAAGCGGCCGTAACTTCGGGATAAGGCCTGCCACGCGTAAGCGTGGCCGCAGCGAAAGACCCTCTGGCGACTGTTTATCAAAAACACAACTCCGTGCTAAGCCGAAAGGCGCTGTATACGGGGTGACGCTTGTCCGGTGCCGGAACGTTAACGGTGGAAGTGGTATGGAGCAATCTGTACTGCGGACGCCCGAAGCGCCGGTGAACGACGGCGGTAACTATAACCGTCTAAAAGTAGCGAAATTCCTTGTGGGGTAAGTTCCCACGCGCATGAATAGCGTAACGACTGGAGAACTGTCTCAGCCAATAGCCCGGTGAAAATGCAATGTCAGTAAAGATGCTGACTACCCGCACCAAGACGGAAAGACCCCGGAAGCTTTACTGCAGCTTGGTATTGGTCTACGAGTTGTACTGCGTAGCATAGTGGGGAGGCTTTGAAGGTTCACTCTCGGGTGAACTGGAGCCGACAGTGAAATACCCATCTGTACGATTTGTAGCTCTAACTGGTGGAGCCCTATAAGGTTCTACAAGCATGAGCATGTAGTATATTGTTTCCAGTAGGTGAGGTGATAGTGATTATGCTTGTATCTTTGTAGGGTTTCATCAAGACAGTGCCTGGCGGGCAGTTTTGGTGGGGCACTAGCCTCCTAAAAAGTAATGGAGGCGTTCATCAAGGTTGGCTAGCTCCGGATGGACATCGGAGCGATAG
>JBBTYA010000010.1:0-34097 GCA_038061995.1 Patescibacteria group bacterium
GTTCAACGGATAGGACACAAGATTCCGGATCTTGTAATCGTGGTTCGATTCCACGCGAGGGCACCATTTTTGCCAAAAAACACCAGCAAAACAAACATTTTCGAATCTCTCCAAAGGGATTGACTTTGAAAAAGTTTTATTGTAGAATAGGGATTATGCAAAAACTCTCCGCGTGGACAGGAATTGGCGTCTTTTTTGCCATTTCCCTCTTTCTAGGGGTTACTTCTGGTACTCCAGCGCTCGCCGCCGCAGATCCTTGTGATGACGCCTCCCAATATCTCTTTGGGCACTTTACCGCGACAGGAAATGCACAAGATCCTCGCGCTATGGCGTGGGTAGAAAATCGTTCTACATCCTGCACCTACACAATTGGCATCGCTTCATATCGAGTGAATCCAAACGGCCAGCTTGCGAACCAGACGCTCTACGACTCAAAGACATTTACTATTGCGCCAGGTGAAACCATCGGCTCAACACGCCTGCAGATCAGCGTTCCCACTACCTGTAAATATCAGCTGGACCTCTTCCAAGGACAGCCCCTCACTCCTCCGTTTTTCGGCGGGCCAACAAGTGGACACTATCTCATTACTTCAGTCGATAAGTTTGAACACCCAAACTATTGTGGCGTCGTTCAAACCCCAACACCTGCTCCTACTCCAACCCCTACTCCTACCCCGACACCGGTCCCCACACCTACTCCAACCCCTCTGCCAGTAGCTCCGACGCTTATTGGCCAATGTGTTGGCGGCACGAACCCACGCATTACTCTTTCGTGGAATTTGGTTGCGAACCGCAACTCAAATGGCGTTCTTAAAACCATCAACGGTGGCGAAGGATTCTTTATCACACCGGGTCCTGCATATAACGAGGGTTTCTACACTGACACTTCTGTTGCAATCGGAAATACGTACACTTATCGCATTAAGCCCCATCCGCTTGTTTCTTCTAACACCTTCACTATCGCCGTAAGCGCACAAGCATGTGGTGCAATTCCAACACCTACCCCGACCCCCACACCCACCCCAACTCCGACCCCTACAGTTCTTTCGTGCTCCCCAGCAACGCAAACAGTTGTAGTAGGCCAGCCGGCATCATTCGCTGCAGCAGGTGGCACGAGTTCATATATCTGGAACGCATATGACGGCAACCCGACGTATGGAACCGGAGCATCTTTTAGTACAACCTATGGCACCACGGGCACACGAAACGTATACCTGACCAGCGGCACACAAAGCACTACGTGCTCTGTTACCGTACAGCCCGCACAGACTCAGACACTCACCTGTTCGCCATCGAATCAAACGGTGTTTGTTGGTCAACTTGCACAATTTGTTGCAGGTGGCGGAACTGGCTCATACATCTGGAATGCATACGATGGCAATCCAAGCTTCGGCTCAAATGCATCATTTGCGACCACGTTTAGTACGCCTGGTACGCGCAATGTGTATCTCGTAAGCGGCACACAAAGCACTACGTGCTCTGTTACCGTACAGCCCGCACAGACTCAGACACTCACCTGTTCGCCATCGAATCAAACGGTCAACATAAACCAGAGCGCGATCTTCTTCGCACAGGGAGGCAATGGCTCCTACTCTTGGTTCGCCTACGATGGCAGCCCCACAACCGGTAGTGGATCAAACTTCACGTCTTCATTCTCTTATACCGGCACACGCACTGTGCAGGTATCAAGCGCGGGCCAGACAGCAACATGCTCCGTGTACGTACAGCCGACCCAAAGCCAGACACTCACCTGTTCGCCGTCATTCCAAAACGCACAAAGTGGACAAACCGCTTACTTCTATGCGAGCGGAGGTACGAGCAACTACTCGTGGAATGCTTCTGGCGCCGATCCAAACTATGGCACTGGATCAAACTTCTCTACGCGTTGGAATACATCAAATAACTCCACGCAAACGGTATACCTTACGAGTGGTTCTCAAAGTGCAACCTGCTCCGTCTACATCTCGAATAACAACAATACCTCAAATATCACACTCACCAAGCAGGTGCGTAATATTTCCGATGGCACCAGTGAGCAAGATGTTGTTTCAGCAGATCCAGGCGACTCTCTGGAATATGTGATTCGCATCAACATCCATGGCGGTTCTTCGTATGTCGAGAACTTGCGCCTCACCGATTCACTGCCGCATCTCGCAAGCTATGTATCAGGCAGCACAACTATTGATGGCTCATACGCTGGGGACACCCTCACGTCATCTGGACTCAATCTTGGATCCTATAGTGCTGGTCGCACCATCACCGTGCGCTTCCGTGCAACTGTCGATAACGACTCTGCATTCTCAAGCGGATCAACAACGCTAGTAAACACCGCAACTGCAACTGCGAGCAACATGGGCACCGTTTCTGACACAGCGCTCGTGAATGTATCCCGCGGATACAATAACCCGGGCAATGGTCAGCTCTCTATCCAAAAAACGGGCCGCAACATTTCTCGTGGGCAAGTGACTGAATCCTCGTCACTCGTTGTTGGATCAAATGAAACAATTGAATTCACTCTCCGCGTTCGCAACAACACCAACACAACCCTCTCAAACGTTGTCGTATGGGACACGCTTCCTGAGGGATTTACGTATCTCAGCGGCTCAACAGGAGTGAATAGTGTTGCCGTAGGCGATGGTGTCACTGGTAGCGGTATTCAGATTGGCTCTCTCTCGCCAAATCAGGAAGTCGTCGTTCGTTTCTCAACGCGCACCAACACCGGAACCACATTCCCATCTGGCTCATACAACGTCACGAACATTGGTTATGCGCGCGCAGATAACGCATCGCAAGTCTCGGCTACATTCCCTATCTCGCGCACATCAATCGGCACTGTTGGGCAGGTGCCAACGGGTCCCGCAGATACTGCAGTACTCGCGCTCGTTGGAAGCATGCTCGCTACCTATGGCCACATGCGTTATACTGGAGCTCAGTTAATTCGCCGGCGCACACAGTCGCTCACAGCGTAATGTGAGTAACACGTTCCATACAGCGCCCACAAGGGCGCTGTATGTTTTAGCTTATGCCCCCCTACCTCCATAACCATGCTCGCGCTATGAAAATTCGCTTCGCGAGTATTTTTGCCATTTCATTTGTTGTCATTTTTGGCTTACTCAACATCCGATTTGTTGGCGCGAACATCCGCTACCTTGCAGCACCGGGCACTATTATTCGCGACGACTCACTCGCTGGCATTCCGACGCTCTTCCCTCTCGCCGACGATATCTCGCAACGCCCACTCCCTTCCAACGCACGCCTCGTGATTGATCGCCTTGGCGTTGATGCTCCCATCGTGTTTGATGTGCCGCCAAAGAACAATGATATTTATGCGCGCCTTGAAGATGGCGTCGTTCACTACAACAACAGTGTGAAGCCGGGACAAGATGGCATTGCCATTGTATTGGGGCACAGCTCCGCATATCCGTGGTATCGCGGTCAATACGGGTCCGTATTCGCCCTTCTTGGAAAACTAAATCCCGGGGAGCGCTTCTATGTTCGCTATGAGGACGGGCGCACATTCATTTTTGAGATGAAAAAATCTATTGTCTTCAATCCATTCGCCGATGACGCTCGCCTCACCGAACTCGAACAAACAAATACGCCAAGCCTCGTACTCTTAAGCTGCTGGCCCGTGGGAACCAACTACCGCCGCATCGCCGTCTACGCAGAGCGCGTTTTTGAATAAGATGTGGACAAAAGCGCATGCAATCTCGCATGCGCAGGGGTATACTGTAAGTAATGCAATCGGGACGAGATTCTCTCGTTGAACTCTTTGGCGCAATAGCCTCTCGCGTTGGTTTTTTTGTGCACGCCCTTCATCGTATTCGCTGGCTCACTATTGGCCTTGCGACTCTTGCCATCGTAGGCATCGCATATGGAGGAACCTTTCTTTCGGTGCGCATCTCAGAATTCCGCGCCGACCCGTATCAAGATTATTACTGGGAAACCTGCCCTGAAGGCGACGACATTTCTGGATATTGTCCTGGATATGACCTGTGCAGCGATGGGTTTTACCGAGAGGCTGGGCGGTGCTCGGGGGTTACCTGCTGGGACGGATCTTCAGCGGAATCGGAACAATATTGTCCAGATTATGTCATATGTTGGGACGGATCCCTTGCAGAATCGGAACAATATTGTCCATATAATCCAGAGGATCAACCAGGTGGCGGCGGAGGTGGTGGAGGGGGCGGATCAGATCCAACGCCTACACCTTTTGGTGGTGGAGGGGGCGAAGCCTGCGAAGAGACATACCGCTCATGCAATGGAGAGGGTGGCTTCGAATATGTGTTCCAACATTACAGCAACTGTAATGGGGAGAACCTCCAGCCAGCGTGTGAGTATGGATGCTCAAATGGTGAATGCAATCCACCAGCGCCAACGCCAGACCCTGAAGGCTATTTTTCATGGGATCTTACGCGCTCCACAAATGAGTGCAGTTTCATGAAGTTTGGAGACTCGAGTAATACCGATCCGCTTTCTTCGTGTTCGAAAATTTTTGCGGGCGGACTTCTCGACAACACCACAGGAAAGACGGCAAATCTCAAATTTTACGCAGATCACGTACCTACCGCAGGGTGGAGTAGAAATAACCAGGAACCCGGCACCACATGGGCGCAAGGGTTTGATCGTGGCGAGACGCACTTCGGGCAAGGCCTCAATCAGCAGTGGCGCATCAGCTACGACACAAGTGCGTATAATTGTGGACGTATCGTACAGGGAGCAGAGTGGCTTGTTGATGGCGAAGGAACTGGGGAAGGCTTTAATGTCGTCTTTAATTATGGCCGCTCATGCAACGTAGCAACGCCGACACCAGCACCCATAGCAACTCCATTCCCCAGCACCTGCGACAAGCTTCCCGCTCCAAATCACCCCATTGAATTTGCATACTATTTCTCCGATGGACGGTATGGAGATGTATATAGTGAGGTGTCTGGGTTTACCAACACCTATCACGCATGGGTGCGTCGTGGATACGAGTCCTTTTCTGAAGAGACTGACGACGTTTGGATACCGAAAATGGAAGCAGGCGTACGACGCGCATTCCAAGACAATAAAAACATTTATCTCGCCCTCGGCATGGAGCGAGATCAGGTCACAGAGACAACAATCAATCGCGTACTCGATATGATGCGGCCCTATTGGAGTAAAGTGACACGCATCGAACTCGCCGACGAGCCTAATTGGACGCGAGCCCAGACGGAGCAGTACATTCGAGACATTAAATCAAAGTTGCGCACACGAGACCTCTCTGATAAGCCGATGGGAGTTGTATATACCAACAATCAACTCATGCAACAAGATATGCTTTTCTCTGATGGTCTTGATTGGGTTGGTATCGAAGCATATATAGACCCCCCGGGTAGTAATACTTCGAGTGTGAACGTTGGCGCGCTCTCCTCTTTCTTGTCTCAAGCGAAGCAACGCGTACCAAGCTCAAAGGACATCGTCATCGTCATGATGGCATACGCTCGCAACGGCGCGTGGACCAACCTTACAACACTTAAAGATCTCCAGTCTCCAGCATACTATGCGGCCTACAATGATCGGCGCATAAAAGCTATTACCATGTTCTCGTATGGGCGCCCGTCGGGCACTCGCGAGCACGGAGACATCCTTCGTGCCGTACATCGCGCTATTGGGTATAAGATCCTTGGCATCCCTTGTTCTGGCAGCACCCCCACACCAACCCCTACACAAACCGTGACGCCAACAATAAACCCAAGCGCTACGCCTGGGCCACAGACTCTCTCGTGCACACCGTCATCGCGCGTCATATCTCCAGGGCAAGAAGTGACGTTCACTGCTTCTGGTGGTACGGGAACGTATCAGTGGAGCGCAACTCGGGCGCTTCTCTCTGCGGGCGCCGGTACGAGCTTTACTACACGCTATTCGCTCGCCAATCCACTATTACTATGCCCTCTCTCTTCAGATGCTCTACCCATTTTTAACCCAGAGCTACTCGCTCCAACCTGCCTTGATCAACACACGGTTACTGTGCGAAGTGGAACAGAAACAACATCATGCCTCGTACTCGTTGTGCCGGAACCAATTATTATCCCACCTTCGCCCAGCCCAACCGTAGTCATTGCGCCAGCAAGTCCGACACCGGCTCCGACCCAAACACAGCCTCCAATCTCTCCAACGCCAGCGGTAACAGCACCACCTGTGTCGCCAACACCGACACCAACAGTTACTGAGCCTCCTGCGAGTCCTACGCCGACACAACTACCGACAACAGCTTCTCCTAGCCCCACAACACTGGTGAGCATTCCTTCACAAAGCGCGCCACTTACCTGCACCCCAGTTAGCCAAACCGTAACTCGGGGCCAAGCGGCAAACATTTTTGCAACCGGCGGAGCAGGAACATATGCGTGGTCGGCACCGAACAGCACTCCTCGCGCAGGTGGGACATCAGTGTTCCGCACCACACCAGAGACATCTGGCACCCACATCGTGACAGTAACAAGCGGAGGAGTCTCGCAAGCGTGCACTGTCGTGGTTCAAGAAGTGCCATCAGCAAATACACAAGCACTCGCATGTGAGCCCCTTTCTCAATCCGTCTCCACTAACGACGATGTGCTCATCCGCGCGCGTGGAGGAAGTGGAATATATACGTGGAACTCTGGCGCAGGTAGTCCCTCAAGCGCCTCCGGAGCAGCCTTCGTAACGCGGTTTGCAATACCCGGGTCGCGGTCCGTTACCGTTTCAGATGGGACTACAACAGCTGTGTGTGGTGTTACCGTTCGCCAAGCGATACACCAAGCAACAAACACACAAACACCGTCTGGGCAAACAACAAACCTCTCCCTCTCTATTGGGTTTCGAGCTCCAGAGTCCTCTGCGGCCTTTACAAACACGCTTTCTCGAACGCCAGGACAGACCGCAGTATTTCGCGTTCTTGTAGAAGCTCAGTCAGCAGTGGCGCTACCAAACACAGCCATCACTCTCTCCTTCCCTGGCACTGTCTCTCTGTCGCCAAACTCACTGCGTACATCTATGGGAACCGTTGAGGGAAATACCGTCCGCATTGGCGATATATCTGGAAGCCGCACTATTGAGATCACGGGATCTCTTTCCCTGGCTTCAGAGACTGCTTTTTCAGTAGGCTCTACGACAATTCCCGTCACTGCATCGTTAACGAGCGACGCACATAGTCGCATATCACATGTTGGCACGCTTACGGTCTTTCGAGGGTCGTCCCAGGCCATAAGCCCAAGCGAACAGAACATAGTCACAGCGGCATCAACAAATAGCCCTACCGCAGCGGCATCCCTCCACGGTCGTAACTTATCTCAAGGCGCGACACAGCTTGTTTCAGAAACGCGCGCAGCGCAAGGAGATATCGTAGAGCTCGCGCTCCTCGTACGAGCGATAAGCCAGATTTCTAATGCAACAGCGATGGTAACCCTCCCCAGCAACCTCACTTTTATGCCCGGTACCATCTCAATAAATGGCGTACAGGACACGAACGCACATGTCGGCCGCGCTCTTGCGCTCGGGTCTCTCCGCGCCGGAGATACAGTGAGCGTACGACTCTCCGCGCAAGTAGGAACGCGCGTCGGCATCGGGACTCAAGCACTTATCACAAGCGCTCTTATACAGGCAACGGGGCTTCCTAGCATCCAAGCACAGCACGCCACCATCATTGTAAGTGGCGGATTAAGAGATGCCAGCTCAGTTTCTACTGGCATCGCTGAATCGCTCCTTATCGCCTTGGGCGGGGCGCTTATTATCGCCGGCACCTGGCTAGGGATCACGCGGCTCCGTAGGTGGCGTGAACGCGAGGCTCGAGCCATCGCGGAGCAGCCGTCGAGATTTAACTTTGCAACAGCGCCACTCACCCTCGTGCTTCTTGGCATCGCCTCCATCGCTATAACCCCGCCAGGAAATGTCGACTTTTCGGGATCTCAGGCCGCAAATATGATAGAATGTAATCTTAGAGGTAACGGGTCAATAATATGTACACTCCCCCCAGAGAACAAATAGTTCAGTGGGCACAACTGCACGAGCGAAAAGTCGCAGGGATCCTTATACTTTTTGCGGCAGGCATCGTGCTTGCACTCGCACTATCGGGCGCACGAGATGTTGCGCTTGAAGTGGAGCGTGGAAGCGCGTCCATACCAGATACCATATCACTTACCAACCTTATCGATCCCGTTGTCTGTACGGTCACCTCACTAACAGAAACCGGAGACTTTATTTCCGTTACCGCGGAGGCAAGTGAAGGCAATGGATCTTTTACCTGGTATGCCCTTGGAGGCACTCCCGAAACCGGAACCGGGAATACATTCACGACTACAATTGATACAACCACACCAGGGTATGGCCTACTCCTTATAAGCGGAGATGTTGCAGCGACCTCCATCCCCACTCGGACGGACGCTTGCCAATTAACGCCATGAGCATAAGCCTCGTCACAAAAAAGATTCTTAGCTATATTGGCATTATTACCGTCACTGCAGTTGCTATTGTCATTACAACGCAGCTCCCTAGTACTATCGATCGCTTTCAATCATCGAGCGCAGTAGAGTGTGATAAAAATCTTATATTCTCTCGTGATGGCAAGGTTGTTGTCTCCGGAGGTTCGGGCAGCTCGCGCGTCAGAAATGATAATGACATTGATTGCACTATTACGCTTGTCTCCTATAGTATTTGGTCCGATAGAGGGGGCGTAGCACCATACTATACACAGCAGCAAACTATCTTTGATGAAATGACGGTTTCCGCCGCTCCTGGTGAGTGGGTAGACCTTTCCGTGAGCATCGACGCATGCTTCTCCCAGGTTGACCTTATTTTTGCTGATCGCGCTCCTGAGCCTCCAGCATTCCATTCGAGCAATTTCCTCGGCGTTCAGTTCCGGGACGTCGGCGACGTTGATGGCACAGAACTTTATTGTGATGAGCTCTATGCGCAGCCGACTCCTACCCCGACTCCAACCCCAACACAGCCGCCGGTAACACCGACGCCATCCCCCACAGAGCCTCCCGCTTCTCCAACTCCGACGCCAGCGCCGACGACACTTTCATGTACTCCAGCGCTCCAAGTAATCACTCCGGGAAATGGAAACGACCAAGCATTCATCGGAGCCCTCGGCGGAACTGGTTCATACACATGGAGCACGCCTGGGGGAAGTCCAACCGCAACCACGGGGGCACTTATTGGCGTTCAATATCCCAACGTTGCTGGGGGCGCGCTTTTCGATGTGGTAGTAACAAGCGGCACACAATCTGCAACCTGCCAAGTCGTAGTTGCATTTGAAGATTTCGCCTGCGTTCTCCCGACTGGACCATTCTCTCCTGGGGTGCCTATAACATTTTCTCTTTCAGGATCTGGCATTCCTCCATTCCTTTGGCAAACATTCGACGCCGATGCCGATCCACAAGACGGAGAGGGTGATACATTTACTGTTACATTTGCTGACGCCGACCCAGCAGAGCGCGAGGTGGTCGTAGAGAGTCGTACCGGACGCACCGCAACGTGTCCCATAACACTCACCGAGCTTCCGACTCCTACTCCAACCCCAACACAGCCGCCGGTAACACCGACGCCATCCCCCACAGAGCCTCCCGCTTCTCCTACGCCAACACCGACAGTAACGGAGCCACCTGCGTCGCCAACACCGACACCAACAGTTACTGAACCTCCGGCAAGTCCTACCCCAACCCCAACACAGCCGCCGGTAACACCGACGCCGACCATCCTTTCTTGTGAGCCCCTCGCGCAGCTCGTTGACGTTAATCAGCAGGCACACATTGTCGCATCCGGCGGAAGCGGCACTTATACATGGAGCGCAACAAATGGCCAGCCGGTAACAGGCGCGGGTCCAGTGTTCTCCGTCGCCTTTTCCTCTTCTTTTGCGAGCTCTAGTCAAGACGTTGTTCTTTCTGATGGCAGTGCTACGGCAACATGTGTTGTCGCTGTGGCACCACTTGCCATCGCCTCACCCACTCCCACACCAACAGTAACAGAGCCTCCCGCTTCTCCTACGCCAACACCGACAGTAACGGAGCCACCTGCGTCGCCAACACCGACACCAACAGTTACTGAACCTCCGGCAAGTCCTACCCCAACCCCAACACAGCCGCCGGTAACACCGACGCCGACAAGCGTTCCTCCTCCTGGAGGTGGTGGGGGCGGTGGAGGTGGTACTGGTCCGACAGTACGACTTGAAATTGAAAAACTCGTACGACGCGACACCGTTGGGGCAACCGACAGTGAAAGTGTCACCGCCTCACCAAGCGATCTCGTCTTCTACACCATTCGCATTCGATCCGTCGGAAATGACACGGCACGTAATGTAGTGTTCTCAGATGAGCAACCGTCTACCGTTACCCGCATCGCCGGAACCACAACCAGAGACGGTGCGCCCGTAGGAGATGGTGACATTCCTATCGGTGATATGGTCCCCGGACAGAGCACTACTATTCGCTTCCAAGCACGAGTTGCTGGAGCTGGCTCATTCCCCTCAGGAACATCGACGCACATTAATACAGCGTTTGCTCGGTCTACAAACGCGCTCAATGTAAGCGATCAAGCATTTGTGCAGGTGAGCACCCCCGGAACACCGGTCGTAGGAAACCCATCACTCACCATGCAGCTTACAAAAGAGGGCCGCAATATCACGCAAGGAGAGTTAGCAGCCACAACACCTGTGCAGGCCGGTGCCAGAGATACGATTGAATTCACTCTACGCGTACGCGCCGGAGCACAACCTCTCACAAACGTCCTCATACAAGACGCTCTTCCCGTTGAAATGAGCTTCATCTTTGGGTCCGTAGGGATTGATGGCCAATCTCGTCCGGATGCAAATATTGAAACTGGAATCTCGCTTGGCAATATGCAAGCGCAGCAAGAGCGCATTATCCGCTTCTCGGCTCTCATGCGAGATCCAGCAAGTCTTGGCACGCTCGGTAGAACCATCATTAACCGCGCACAAGCCCGCGCTGATAGCATTCCACTTATTGTTGCTGAGCTCCCCATCTTCCTCCCTGGAGTCATTTCTCTTGTGGCGCAGGTACAAACAGGTCCAGCAGAAACACTCTTCTTAGCTCTCGCTCTTGGCTCGTTTGCTGGAGCAGCATATGCCGCATATGTGCACACGAATCGGTTCCGCACACGAGAAGCTCAAGGACTCGTTAAAGAGCAAACGCGGGAGAATTTTAAACAATGAACTCAGCCTATAAAAACGGACTTTTCATTGGCGTCATCATCCTCCTTTCTGCTGGAGCCTTCTGGGTTGCTCGCACACTTCCCTCTTCTCAGCCATCAAAAAGTAGCGGTTCGACAGGGAGCCTCCGGTGCATCCCTGTATACCAATCTGTTCTTGCGGGAGACACCGTAACGCTTTCCGCGTTCGGTGGAAGTGGTAATTACACCTGGGTCGCCGAGGACGCAGAAGATAGCTCGGGTTCTGGAAGCATATTTACCACTCGCTACACACAGGGCTCAGTTGATGGTGACCCTCAGCGCAAGCCAGTCGTCGTGCGCAGCGGAGATGACATCGCATTTTGTGAAGTGTATGTCACGGAAGCAACCTTCCCCCAAGAGGCAACTACGCCGCCTCTCCGGTGTATTCCGCTCTATCAAGCGCTCTTTCAGGAGCAAACGGCCCGCATTGTTGCTACCGGTGGAAGCGGCACCTATACGTGGAGCGCGGGTAGCAGCACTCCCTCAAGCGCTACGGGAGCTGTGTTTAATACAACGCCTCAGGCTGGTACAGTACATCATACCGTGCGCATTTCTGCGTCCGGCGCTATTGCTGAGTGCGGCATTGGCGTCATCCAAACACCACTCCCCTAGCTCATAATGAATACATACTCTCTTGCTATCTCGCGGACATGGCTCACGGCAATCGCGAGCATGTTTGTGCTGGCGATTGGAACCCTCTCACTATTTCAATACACACTTTCACCAAATATTTCTTCTTCACAAGCAGATACGCAGTCACTTACCTGTGCGCCAAATAGTCCACGAGTTTCTGCAGGCCAAGATCTCGTTATCCTCGCCCAAGGAGGTACTCCGCCATATCAATGGCATATGGGAGATGCTGATATCGCCTACATCACGACCATAGACTCTGTTGCTATTGTGGCATTCTCTCCCTCAACAGTCGGAAAGCAAGAGATCACCGTAACGAGCGCGGAGCAGACCGCTCGATGTTTTGTCATCGTCCAGTAACCTTGCGTCTGTAGCTGTTGGATGCTATCTCTAAAGTACGTATGTCCGCACGCCCCATCACTACTTGGGTAGATGCGCGCGCACCACTGGAAACGTGGATTCGCATCGCGCCATCGCATCGCATTCGCCTTGAAAAACTCGGTATTAAAAATGCGCGAGATCTCTTATGGCACCTCCCGCACCGCTACCAGGACTTTGGAGTCCCCCAATCTCCTGCCGCCGTACGCCCTGGAGATACGGTCACCTGTATCGGCGTCATCTCATCTATAGCCAATGCCTATATCTTTCCCCGGCGCATGACGGCGACTGAAGCCGTGCTTGAAGATGCTGGAGAGCGTATTCGTGTCCGATGGTTTCACCAGTCATATCTTATAAAAACACTCCCCGAAGGAACTCGGGTTCGTGTCGCCGGAAAAGCATACCGCGACAAAAAGGGGGTATATCTCGCGAGCCCGACCTATGAGGTCCTTCTCTCTGATAATACCGGCCCAGCACCATTAGGGCTCGTGCCCGTGTACTCCGAAACCGAGGGCATTACATCGCGCAGCCTCCATGCATATATTAAGAAGATTCTAGCACTCTGGCGCGTACCCGACCCCCTTCCAGAAAAAGTTCAGAAAGAGCAGGCGCTTCCATCATTAGGAGACGCCCTCCACATGGTGCACACACCAGATACATCGAGTGACGCAAAGCATGGCAGAGAGCGCCTTGCTTTTGACGACGTACTTGCCCTGCATATTGGCGCACTCCAGCAACGTCGCATCACTCATGCGATACCCGGAATCCCAATCCCTCCAGATCACGCACGACTCAAACAGTACATCAGTAAGCTTCCTATGAAGCTCACCGATGATCAGCGCGTAGCGCTCTTTGAGATAATCACCGATATGGAGCGGCCGTTTCCAATGAATCGTCTCCTCCAAGGCGATGTAGGTAGCGGAAAAACAATCGTTGCGCTCTTGGCGGCAACACACACAATACACGCCGGTCACCATGCAGTACTTCTCGCCCCAACAGATGCCCTTGCGCGACAACACGCCGAAACAGCAGAGCGGATACAAGACATTCTTGGAATACAGACGGCTCTGATTACAGCTCAAGAAACACGCCTAAATGGACGCACAGTGTCTAAAGTACGGGCCCGCGTCGCAATAAAAGGAAAAACGCCCTATCTTATTATTGGCACGCATGCGCTTATGGCAAAAGGGGTGTCCATGCCTCACGTAGGGCTCGCCATCATCGACGAACAGCACCGCTTTGGAGTTGACCAGCGACGCGCCCTTATTGCAACAGCCCGTCGCGCGCCGCACCTCCTTGCTCTCACCGCAACCCCCATCCCCCGCACGCTCGCTCTTACTATTCTTGGAGATCTCGACATTTCAACCATTCGCACAAAGCCCGCTGGACGCAGCCCTATTATGACGCACATCATTGCGCCCAAAGAGAGAGCGAAAGCCATGGAACGTATGCGATCACTTATTCGCGATGGCGCTCAAGCGTTTTTTATATCACCGCGCATCCATGAAGGCATGCCCGGTGAAGACGCTCCCCTTGAGCCCGCCCTCTATGATCTTCGTGCCGCAAAAAAGGCCCACGCAGTGCTCGCGCAGGACGTCTTTCCAGAATTCTCAGTCTCACTCATCCATGGACGCATGAAGCCGGCCGAGCGCTCGGCCGCAATGGCTGGCTTCCGTGACGGATGGCACCATGTGCTCGTTGCCACAACGCTTATCGAAGTCGGCATTGATGTTCCAAACGCACGCATTATCGCCATCGAGCATGCAGATCACTTTGGCCTTGCGCAACTCCACCAGCTCCGCGGACGCGTAGGACGAGGTGAGGGCCAGTCACATTGCTTCCTTTTTGCATCTTCCCAAGAAAAAATAGAACACGAGCGACTTACCCTTCTTGCATCCTGCGATGATGGGTTTGAGCTCGCGGAACACGATCTAAAACTCCGTGGAGCAGGGCAATTCTTTGGATTTAAACAGTCGGGAACTTCAGATCTACAGCTCGCCCTAAGCGCCTCTTCTCGCACGGTCACGCGCGCACGCGATGTTGCACGCGTACTTCTCCACGAAGATCCACGACTTGCTCACTATCCAGAACTCAAGGCACGGGTCGCGGAAGTTCGCGCGATTACTCACCCGCAGTAGTGTGGCGCTCTTTAGGGGTGACCCAAAACCCAAGATATTTACCAAACATGAGGCGGGTTTGTGACTCAAGCGCTGGCAAGGCTCCAAAGGCCATAAGATTAATCGGAAGCAGTAGCCACTGAAGAGCCATCCACAGAAACGCACGTTTTCCATACTGCGGCGGTCGAGGAGGAAGAAGCGCAATGCTAATAGCAACGTTTGCAACAAGGCCAACGGCGGCGAGAGTCATAATAAAACGCGTGACCTGAGGAAGATTGTATGAGAGCACCGTCGTCGCAAAGGCACTGCCTCCCACGATAACGGGTAACCATCCCAAAAGGAAGATGACAAGCGAGTGCGTTGCAGCAGAGTGAGAACTCTCAATCATAAAGAATAATGCGCGTAGCTTTGTGCGAAGCGGAATACGCTTATTGTGAAGGAAGCCGTACATGAAGTAAGGATTGTTCTCAACGCCAAACATCCATCGACGAATTTGTTTGTATTGATTCACGAGCGTCTGCCAAAACGTTGGCGCAACATTCGCGTCCATCGCAATAGGAAATGCGAGCGGAATAGTGCGCCAATCGCCGTCAAACCGCAGGAGACACTGCCAGAACACCCGCGAGTCCTCAGAGACCACGTTCGTCTGCCAATACCCAATATCCACGAGTGGCGCAAGACTCATAGAGTGTGAGGAAAACGTAACGAGGTGCTCCGGACGAGCCTGTTGGATCATCTGCCAAAACGTCGTAGCAAACGCAAAAACACGCGCAAACGCAGGGGCTTCCCAGATATTATTCGTAAAGAGAGGGATCGGCTGGAACGATGAGCGCGTCGGCTTTTCAGCGGTGAGATACTGCCATGTGAGCATGGCAAAGAAACTGGGATGCACTACTGAATCAATGTCAAAAACAGAAACGATAACTCGCTCGTGTGGGATGCTCTCTGGGTCGATATATTCTGCGACCACCTTGCGGGCAGCCCACGCGTCATTGGAACCCTTTCCCGGTATTTCCCCTGCGATACTATAGGGGTGTGTAGTCACCATAAGCTTACGGAACATGCCACCGAACTCTTCTACAATTTTTGTGGCCGTCTCCTGCGCCGCGGCACCCGCGCGCTCTTCAGTGGCAAGCACTACAATCATTTTTTCATGAGGATACGTTGAACGTATAAGTCCTAAAAAACTCTCCCGCACAAGGGCGTGAGGCTCTGTATACATGGGAAGAATGATGAGGTGGTAGAGATCATCCCAACGAGCATTGTTCAATTCTGGGGCATAGGCAGTCACATTCTGCATGTCTGCGTTCCAATCACGTCGTACATATCCTCGCATAGTGCTAAATGTGGCGCGCATGTGCATGGAAAGGTACATAGCCTTGAGAAGCCAGTACACATCAAATGCGATGATAAAAAGAGCAATGGGCGTTGGGGCAAAGAAAGGAAGCACCACCGTTGCTAAAAGGGTTCCCCATGCTAAAAAGCCCGGGAGTATTTCCAGGGCACGGTACGTCCAATACGCGCGACGATTATGCGAAAGATCCTGCGCGCTTCCGATGTGGAGATAGTGTGGCAGCATGTAATACAATACGGGCAAGCTCATCAATACCGCTCCCCCCTTCTTTCAATGCTCGGTCAACTTTTGCGAGAAGCGCCATAACGCTCGCGCCTTGTTCGCGGGTGACGCTCATTGCGCGCGCATATGTTTTGCGCACAACAAATGGATGGATCCCCGCATCGCGAGCAATACGTTCGGGGGGGCTCCCTCGGCGCGCGAGGTCACCAACGACAACCACCGTACGCACATGGTGCGCCAATAACCCAAGCAGGCGGAGCGGATCTTCGCCACTCGTCACAAGACGTACGCAGCGAGAGAGCGCGCCCGAAGACCTCCCGTCAGCGATATCGTCAAGCAGTGCGAATGCGTTTTCGGACAGAGATGGAGAAATAAGCGCATCAACATCCGCACGCGTCACATCAGTATTATTGACATAATTTTGTAATTTGTCAATCTCGTGCGCGAGCGCCCACGGATCAGTCCCACGACGCTCAAGAAGCGCGCGGACGCCCTCAGCATGTATACTCAATCCACGCACACGACACTCTTGCCGCACCCACTCCCCCATGCGAGCCACTGGCGGTAGCATAAAAGATTTAGAAAGCTTAGCTTGCTTGAGAACGGCAGCATACTCTGGGTGTTCTTTTGTAAGGGCCTCTTCGGACATGGGCTCAGTGATAATAACCGCAACATCTTTCGCCTCTGCGACACGCGAGTGCACAAGAAGCTCAGTAGCAACGCGCACGTATTCCTTTTTACCTGTCGCCGGCGCGAAGCGCACCAATTGCACTCCCCCAAATAGCGAGACGGCCTGGAGAGCGTCGCGCGCAACACGAACCCCCTCATCAGATGTGAGATCACATGAAATGATTCCCCCATGGTGCGGGTTCTTTTGGGCGTGCGCCGCGATCACATCCTGAACGGCGCGAGCTGTACGATAAGTATCTGTCCCAAAGAAGGCAATAATCATAGCGTGCTTGCAATTCCTTCAGGTATAATCTGAATCCATACCACTCCGTACTGAAGTGTCAAAGGCTTTCTATCAACACCTAAAAGTGTGAGTGCGTCACCCTCGAGACTCCAGATGGCGCTCGTGGCAGTCCCCGCTTGATATACTGTCGCTGGCCGCTCTCCCGCAAGTGCGATAGAAAGGTACTGGTCGCGCAGCTGCTCTGCTGGAGCCCTCACCGTTACTACAGCATCGGCAAACACTCGTCCACCATTTCGCCCGTCGACTTCAGGGGCTCCGTTGCGCGCGCGAGCATATCTCTTTGTGGTGGCATCATATGCCCATGATACGTCAAACGGTGGAAGGTATGGCACATCAACACGCGACACAAGGCTTCCTAGGCTTTTTTGGGGAACAACATCCCCGCGAGGAAAGTCGCCAAGGGATCCAGACGTGGGTATGCCTAGCTTTTCAGCGGCTTTTTTAAGAAGCGAGGCACTCGTGAACCCATTGTGGGGCGCGGACGGCGCTTGAGAGCGCGTAAAATAAATCCCGTCATAGAGCATGCCGTCAACGCGATCAAGCTTCTGCGCGCGCACACGATCAAGAGCGCCCGCCTCACCGCCCCAGTGCACCAGAATACTTCGCGTCGCTGAAACGAAGGGCACGAATTCTGCACGGACAGATCGGACTGAGCCAATACGCTCTGGAAGGTTACAGAAAATCGCCATAGTCCGCGTCACGCCATTTGGCGTCACCGGCATTTCGAACACCACACTCGCAGACGCGATTCCTGAAAGCGGCCTTGTCAACGCATCTCCCGATAGCATCACCGC
Source organism: Patescibacteria group bacterium (assembly GCA_038061995.1). Classification (GTDB taxonomy): domain Bacteria; phylum Patescibacteriota; class Minisyncoccia; order 2-02-FULL-40-12; family GWA2-44-9. The sequence goes on from JBBTYA010000010.1 coordinate 17,656, forward strand.
CCACGGACGAGCTGCCGCACAGGCAGTCTCTCCAGAACGCACTACGCCCCCATTGCCACCTCCTATGATTGGAATATCGACTGAGTTAAAGAAAAGAAAAAACACCACCACCAGAAACGCACACGCGGTAGCAATGATTATTTTTGGATTTCGTATCCAGGTAAGAAAGAGGTGTTTCATCGTGGTAGGGAGAGCGGCTCAAGAGAGCCCCAAGAGTCACCGCTCGCTACGTCAACGATAAGTGGCACAGAGAGCTCCACAATGGACTCCATAATGCTTCGCGCACGCGTTGCGACATCCCCAACGCGGTCTTTTGGAATTTCGAATACTAACTCATCATGCACCTGAAGCAACATGTACTCGGGAAGCTCGCGCTCAATAAGAATCATCGCCTTTTTAATAAGGTCAGCATTCGTTCCCTGGAGCGGATGGTTCACCGCGATGCGCTCCGCCTGCGCGCGCATCTGGGGAAACGTTGCGCGCGCATCTGGGGTAAAGCGCTTTCTCCCCCACAGCGTTGCGACATAGCCCTCATCACGCGCTTGCGCGTGCATGCGCTCCACGTAGCGCGCCACGCCGGCGAATTCCTTGAAATACTGTTCGATAAACGCAGTTGCAGTTGCGCGATCAACTCCCGCAGCGCGCGCAAACCCCAGCGAACCCATTCCGTAGAGAATGCCAAAATTCAGCACTTTTGCCTGACGGCGCATATCCTTTGTCACCTCCTCGAGGGGAACTTTGAAAATGGTAGCAGCAGTGCGCGCGTGAATGTCTTGCCCTGTGCGAAATGCCTCAATCATCACCGGATCTTCGGCAATATGCGCAGCGAGGCGCAGCTCAAGCTGAGAGTAATCGCAGGAAACAAGCACGCTTCCTGGGGCAGGAACAAAGGCCTTACGGAACTCACGGCCAGGCGCTGTGCGCGTTGGAATGTTCTGAAGGTTGGGATCTTGTGAAGAAAGCCTCCCCGTTGCCGCAACAGTTTGGTTGTATGTAGTATGAATGCGGCCGTCTGTAGCTATTAGTGCCGGAAATGGCTCAATGTATGTTGAGATGAGCTTCTCAAGCTCTCGATAGTCGAGAATCTTTTCAATAATGGGGTGACTCCCTACCAACTTCTCAAGCTCCCCTGCTGCCGTCGAGGCGCGCCCAGTGCTCGTCTTTTTAATCTTCCCTCCGAGCGCGAGCTTCTCATATAAAATCTTCGCCATTTGTTGCGATGAGTTGATGTTGAACTCCTCTCCGGCAAGCGTAAAAATGTCGCGCGAAAGAGCATCGCGTTCTTTCTGCGATTTTTTACGCAACGCTTCAACTACTTTTTTGTCTACCAAAATGCCCCGCTCTTCCATGGCCTCAAGAACGGGAATAAGCGGAGCTTCTAAGTTTGCATAGATGTGCTCACTCTTCGCGGCAGCGAGCGCGCCCTCAAGTGCAAGGGAAAGATCAAAAAGCAGGGCACACTGTTCGCCAGACGCCCCTTCTCCAACCTCCTTGCGAAGGTGTGTGCGAAGAACACTCGGCAGGTCATGAGCGCGGACATCGGGAGCACACAGCCACGCCGCAATATGTGTATCAAAAAGCGGCACTTGGGGAAGCGCCTTTAGGCCAGCTGTGCGCACTCTGTGGAGCACTTCTTTTATATCGTACCCGACAATGCGTGGAGCCTTAGTAAGAAAAGGAATGAGTTGCGTAGTGTTCTCTTGTGAAATACATACCGGAACGCCTCCCTCTGTCATGGCCCACACATCTGCGCCCCCTGGCATCACTGCGATTGCACTGCTAAGCACAAGATCAGAAAGGCTCCCCGATGCCTGCGCCGGAAACAGCTCTAAATTTTCTGCGGGCTGCTCGCCTGTTACTTCTGCTGGATCTTGAAAGAGCTCCTCAATACGGCGCACGAGCGAACGAAAGCCCAGCCCCTCGATAAGCGCGCGAGCCTTCCCCGCATCTGCGCGGTCACGCCATTGAGCGCTCTCTAGCGAGCATGAAACGGGTGCGTCCGTGCGAATAGTTGCCAGCTCGCGCGAGAAACGCGCCTCATCGGCATGCGCCACAAGCTTTTCAGCGAGTTTTTCGGTTAGCACTCCCTTTCTTTCTTTTTTTGCTCCCTTCTCAAAGGTAGTTGCCGCTTCAATAACTCCCTCAACCGTTTCATAGGCGCCTAGAAGAGTTGACGCTGTCTTGTCGCCAATGCCCGGCACTCCGGGGATGTTGTCAGACGGATCTCCTTTTAAGCCCTTAAAGTCAGCAACCTGATCCGGAGTAATACCAAAACGTGCGTGTACCGCTTTTTCGTCGTAGAGAGCCGTTTCACCGAGCCCCTTCTTTGGTGTAAGAACTACAACGCTCTCCCCCTTCACCAGTTGAAGAGTATCTAGGTCTCCTGTAGCAATCACAATCTGCATATCGGGCTCATTCTCAAGTTGATGCACGAGCGTGCCGATGATGTCATCAGCTTCAAAGCCTGGCGCCTCAAGCACTGGGATCCCCATCGCGACCATCAATTCCTGCACCAGCGGGATCTGCGCATAGAGTTCATCGGGCGCCTTCTCTCGATGTGCTTTATATTCCGTAAACTGCTCGTGACGGAATGTTGGCTCCGGGCGATCAAACGTGGCGATGATGTGTGTAGGGCGCACATCCGCGATCATACGAATTAAAATAGAGGCAACACCAAATACCGCATTGGTAACGCGGCCATCTGGCGCTGTAAGTGGCGGAAGCGCATGGAATGCCCGATGTACGAGGGCATTTCCGTCGATAAGGACAAGGCGGCGCATATGGTGTTAGCTTACACTATTTTCCATGCCTTGGGAGAGCTCGTCGGGAATAGTAATCGTACGCGCATCACCGCCTGCGTGGGCGAGTGAAATGGTTAGCGTAGCTGAAGGTAATATGTCTGTAATGCGCTCGGGCCACTCAATGAGCATGAGTACGTCTGGGTCCGCAAAAAGAGTAGGTAAATCGAGCGAAGCGACTTCATCGGGACGATGAATGCGATAGCAGTCCATGTGCACTACATCACGAGCGCCAGGACGCGCATAGCGCTTCATGAGCACAAATGTGGGGCTTCGCACCGTATCGGTAACACCCATCGTTCGCACCAGCCCTTGCACAAACGTTGTCTTCCCAGCGCCCAGATCCCCTTCCAAGCGAATCACCAACGCGCCACTAGAAGAAGGCAGGGCATCAATAGCAGCGAGAATGCGGGCCGCCACTGCCTGTGTTTCCTGTGCTAAATGGGTCGTTATCTGCATATATGCATTGTGGCATGAGTATGAAAAAAAATAAAAGGCCCGTGGAGCGCGGTGGTAAAGACCACCCAGCTCACACGGGACCTTCGTCCCTCCTCCGCTACACAACGTATGCGTGCGAAGGAGGGGTCAGTGCTACCGACAGGGCCGCCAGGCAGCGGAACCGCAGGGGTTGCGGTGCGCGGCGGAACCGGATCGCGTACCCTCCTCGTACGCGCGGCGGAGGGCGGCATCACGGTCCTCGGCCTCCTCGATCCGCTTCGTCTGGGCCTCGAGATGTCCGCGCTGGTATGCGGCCACCTCCTGGTCGCGACGAGCACTCTCGCGGAGCGCCACCGCGGCCAGCTCGTCCTGGTGGATCTTCTCGCGGCGGGCGAGTCGATCCGACAGCATGACGAGCGCCTCGCCGTCGTTGACGGGGGCGAGGCCCCCGTCCTTCATCGTGATGGAGGAGTAGTCCCGACACCCCTGCTCGGGGCAGGACGGGTTCCTGAAGAACATCCACGCCGCCCCGACCAGGAGCAGCAGAGCGAGCACGCCAGCACCGATACGAACCCACATGATTGGCCTCCTGGCCTAGTTTACGATGATTCTGTACGCCTCGTAGGAAACGTCCCTGCGGGGCACGATCTGCGCCGAACCATACGTTCGGTCCGACTGATCGAGGGTTTCAGCCACCAAGTCCTGGACCTTCCAGAACGTGGTGGTCCCGGCTCCCGGCTCGAGCAAGAAGTACTCGCCCGTCCGGATGTTCCCCACGGTCACGAGACAGCTCGTCTCGTTGGTGAGGAAATCCTCGCCATCCTTCATCTTGTAGCGGGGAGCGTCCTGCTCTCGCGCCTCTGCGACGATGGTGCGGGGACGGGGCTCGGGCTGCGGAACACTGACCGCCTCACGGCGATCTTCCGCGTAACCGAACCTCACCGGCGCACGCAAGACGTGCACCTCCGGGCCCGGGTAGTAGTCGCGGCCGTACTGCCGCCGGTCGTCGTAGCGGGATCGCTCCCACGAACGACGGTCATCCCGGCGATCGTAGTCGCGGTGACTGCGGTCGCGGTCGCCGCGTCGAACTTCGACGCGAAACCGCGCGTCGCCGATGCCGAAGCTCGCATCCACGCGCACTTCCGTGCGCCGATGCGAGATGACCTCCTGCGCCCAGATGGGGACGCAGAGGAACGCGACCACGATGGCCGCGCACATCTTGAACAGATTCGTCATTGCGCCCTCCTGGGCCATGCCACTCCTCTCAGAATGGCGGGAATTGGTTTTAAAATTGCGGCTAGATGAACTCACCTAGCATGTGTATATTATAGCAAAACTGCATGAAAAGTCAAGGCCCTCAAAGGCGCCTAAAACCCTTATTTTGTGCGCATTTCTTTGAGTTTTTGCAGGTCCTCCCCTCTCCCCTCGGGCTCTGTTTCGAGGATCCAATCTATCGCAGAGAATGCGGGTGTTGTGAGAATAGCCTTAATTCCATCCTCCCCAATGTGCCCGGCGCCTATGTGTTCGTGACGATCTTTCTTTCCACCAAGTGGCGTTTGCGAATCGTTCACGTGGCTCATCTTTAAAAAGCGCAGTCCGATGTGGGTATCGAAATCTGCAAGCATTGTGGCGGCACCTTCTGGCGTTCGAAAGTCGTATCCGGACGCGAAGGCGTGGCACGTATCAAAGCAGACGCCGCCGAATGTATCGAACTGAGAAACAGATCGCACCATCTCCCCCACCTCTTGAAAGGTACTGCCCATCACGTGGCCCGCTCCCGCAGAAATTTCTATCAAGAGCTGGGTTGTTCCGGAGTAGCCGTCTAATATTTCGTGCAGCGATTTCTTTACCCGCTCCATCCCCTCTTCGAGCGTAGCTTCGCCATGCGAGCCTGGGTGGAACATCACATACTGCGCGCCAAGCAAGCTCGCGCGCTCAAGTTCTTTCCGAAGAATGCTCACTGACGCGTGACGCGTGCGAGGAGTGTCGGACGCGAGATTAATGATATAAGGAGCGTGCACCACGAACCGAGAGAAGCCATGTTCACGCATCGCCGCCTGAAACGCTTGGATTGTTTCTTGGGTGAGATCGGATACTGGCCCTCCCTGTGGCGAACGAGTAAAGCATTGAAACGTTTCACACCCTTCTGCCGCAGCGCGGCTGGGCGCATGCTCTATGCCGCCTGCGATCGATACGTGTACGCCAATAGCATTCTTTGCCATATCCCCTAGCGTACACGATATGCATCAGTCTTGCTACATCTTCTAAAAGGACGCTTTGGCGCTACGCCACCCCCCACACCCCCTCCCTACCACGCGTCGAGCGTCCTGCGAATGCTCGCGCTCCCTCTCGCCCTCACCTTACGTTATTGAGCAATTCTTACCGTTCGGGCTGCGAGAGGGTAGAACCGAGGGTATACGCTATACGTATAAAGAAAGAGTGAATACTAAGCAATACGCGAAGCATTTCGGAGCACCACGGTGCGAGAACTAGATGCGCCGCTAGTAAGCGGCGACAGCGTGCTGAGTCTTTGGGTGGTATTCACGGACGCTAAAAGCGCTCTATCCTACTTCTATATTTTTATAATGCCGAATATGCGCCTTTTGAGCCGCCGCATCTAAAACTACCGCGATAACATCGATCTGCCACTCTTGCTCTGGACTATAGTTGTGCGCCGCAAGGTACGTACGAGCAGTTCGAAGCAGTTTTTGAATCTTTTCTCTGGTTACGTGTAGCTCTGGCTCAAACGCAGCTCCCCCACCCTTCCCCGCCTTCACTTCCGCGAACATAACAATGTCCCCCTTGCGACAAATAATGTCTAGCTCACCCCACGGACGCCGCCAATTACGCGCAAGCACCTCATAGCCTCTTCGGATAAGAAATTCGGCTGCCAAACTCTCGGCGTAGTTGCCAAAAGCGCTCGTTTTTCCTTTCTGTTCCCCAGGGGGAGGTGTGGAAGAAGGTCGTTGACGCATACCCTCCCTATATGCTACCATGGCGACAGCAATTCTCCCCCCACGGGGGCTTTTGTTTTCCTAGGGGAGATGCGCCTCTTTCCCACACACGACTGAAACGATAGACCAGAACGCACAAAGGGAGAGGGTAACGCACGTACTATTTATACTCACACCGACAATTCGTCGTTTGAGCACACCACATCGGACCAGGGCATGACGCGAGACACTCGCGTGCCGTCCGGCACCAAAAAAGAGGCTATTCTTGCGCTCATCTGCGCAAGCGCTCTTCTGTTCTCTTTTGCTGGAGTGAGCGCCCAGGGAGAACGATTCGCTCTTATTCCTAAAGAGCCGCTTCGCGTAGCGCAGGCTCGCGTCCTTAGTGTCTTTGCGCCCCAAGAAGATGTCACTACCCAGGAAACGCCGATCTCCTCCATCACAGCAATCCCTGGGTGGGGTGGGCCAGCTACCACATCCCCAGAGCTCGCCATGATTAGCGAAAGTGCGCTTTTAGCACTGGCGCCGACCGATGAAGCGGCGGCTGCGCTTATTGTTGAAAAGCGCAGTGAAACCGTTACCTATCGCGTACAAAAAGGAGATACCCTCTCGTTTATTGCATCTGACTTCGGGGTGTCTACGGAGTCAATTCTATGGGCGAACAACCTTAAAGATGTTGATAGCATAAAGCCTGGACAAACACTTCGCATCCCTCCTGTTTCTGGCGTTTTACACGTAGTAAAGAAGGGGGACTCGATCGCAACCATCGCAAAGAAATATGGCGTGACCGAAGACACTGTCATTACATTTAACGGCATACCACGCGACGGTAGGCTCCAAATAGGCAAAGAGATTGCTGTTCCAGACGGCAAGTTGGCGAGCCAGAAAAATGGTGCATCAGCCAACAGCCGCTTCGGATATCTCCCTGATTTAGGATCCTTCTTCCGCCTCCCAACAACGGGCTTTAATTGGGGCAAGATCCATGGGCGCAATGGCGTCGACGTCGCAAGCACATGCGGCACTCCTATACACGCAGCGGCAAGCGGCACGGTAACCGTAAGCGACGCAGAGGGCTATAACGGGGGATTTGGGCAGTATATTAAACTACAGCACGAGAACGGCACAGAGACGCTTTATGGCCACGCACAGCGGCTTTTTGTGAGTGTGGGGGACATGGTTGAAAAGGGTAAGGTGATTGCTCTTATGGGATCTACGGGGAAATCCACTGGGTGCCATCTTCACTTCGAAGTTCATGGAGCAAAGAACCCACTCGTACAAAAATAACCGCCGTGTGGCGGTTATTTTTTAATGACACGGTTGGTGTCACGGTGACATACAAATTGGTGACACCAACCGTGGCAAGGCGTGTCACCAATCATAGTTTTGGTGACACCATTGGTGACACCAAAAATAAAACGAATCGTGTCACCAACAAAAATACATTGTAATACCTACGTTTTTCGTTGGTGACACGGTTGGCGTCATTGGTGACAGTTTTGGTGTCACCAATGATAGGTGACACGCGCCATATACGGTTGGTGACAGCGTGACACCAACCGTGACACCAATCAGGTGCCAGACGTGGCACCGGTAGTGCGCAATTGGACGGCTTCAGCGACGTGGCCTTCTTCTATACTGTGAGATCCGTCTAGATCCGCAATTGTCCTCGCGATCTTCTGAATACGGTGAACACTCCTCATAGAGAGCTTAAACGCCATCGCCGACGCTTCAAGCATGCGCTCGGCACCAGGGGAGAGCACACAAGCATCTTGAATAAAGCCGTGTCGAATATCGCTATTCCTTAAAATACCAAATTGCGCGTTTCTCTTTTTCTGAGCCGCCCACGCTCGAGTGATAAGAGCGCGCACTTGCGAAACTTCCTTTGTTTTTTCCCTCTTTTTCAACGATATTTCTACTTCTCGGGGAACGCGTACCTGTATATCGACACGATCGAGAAGGGGGCCTGAAATCTTCTTTGTATACCGCATAATACTCGCCCCCGAACACACGCATTCTAGTTGTGGATCGCCTGCGTTTCCGCATGGACACGGGTTCATTGCCGCCACCAGCATGCATTGCGCAGGGAGCGTCGTAGACCCAGAGGCGCGCGCAATAGTAACAGTACCTTCTTCTAGTGGTTGGCGGAGGCCTTCAAGCACCATTCGCGGAAATTCTGGCAGTTCATCAAGAAACAGAACGCCTCTGTGCGCGAGACTTATCTCTCCTGGGCGGGGGATGGTCCCGCCGCCAATAACAGCAACCGCCGACGCCGTGTGGTGAGGATTTCTAAATGGTCGCCTGTAGGGGATGGCCTCTCCGGACAACAACCCTGCGGCGCTATAAATGCGAGCTACATCAAGCATTTCTGATAGCTCTAGCGGGGGAAGGAGATTCGCAAGCGCTCTCGCAAGCAGCGTCTTTCCAGATCCTGGAGCGCCAAACATGAGAACGTTGTGCCCTCCAGCAGCTGCTACGGTGAGGGCTCGCTTCGCTGCCGCTTGACCAATAATATCCTCGAAAGGATCGTGTGCGCTCGTTTTATCAGCCCGCTTCGATGTAACACACGCGCTAAGAACGTGCGTTCTCATAATATGTGCAACAACGTCCCCGAGCGTTGGTGCTCCGAAAATACTCACACCGTCAACCCACGCGCATTCTCGAGCATTTTCTAGTGGTAATACAATGTTTTTAATGCCCTGTGCTTGCGCGCAAAGCACCAAGGGTAGAGCTCCGCGGATGGGGCGCAATGAGCCATCAAGCCCCAACTCTCCCGCAAAAAGAGTGTCGTTCCAGTCTCCTTGAATCTGTTTTGTTTCTGCGAGATACCCAAGCGCAATAGGCAGATCAAACGATGGCCCCTCCTTTCGAACATCGGCTGGAGCGAGGCTCACGGTAATGCGTTTATGCTTTGCGCTTGGGGGAGTAAACGAACTATTACGAACTGCCGCACTTATTCTATCTTTTGCCTCCTGAACTGCCTTATCGGGCAGCCCGACAAGAAGAAACGAATGGATACCAGGGACAGAGTCAACCTCGACGTCAACGGGGGACGCTTCTATTCCTAAAATACCAGCTGAGCGAATGCGTGTTGGCATACAAAAAAGCCCCGCAAAGGGGCTTTTAGCGCTTCTGGGCACACGTGGCGCATAGTGCCGCGGTCGGCACCGCCTGGAGACGATCCTCGCCGATACCCGTGGCGCACGTTACGCACGCCCCATAGGTGCCATGATCTATTTTTTCTAAGGCTGCTTGCACCTCTTTTAACCGGCGCTCCAGCTCTGAAACTATCGCGAGATTCGCGTCTAAATCAGTAGATTCATTAATCGATTCGTCATACTCATCACCGTAGTTAAGTGTTGTTGGCTCAAAGTCGCCAGGAACTGAAGGGTTTTCCATGCCAACTTCGCGAAGCCGGCTCGTGAGTACTTGTTTCTCTGTTTCGAGCTTTTGCTTCAACGCCTGTAGTGATGCGTCATCCATAAGTACTGATTATATACGAAGTGTATAAAAAACAAAAACAGGGGCCTCGAGCCCCAGAAACAATAGGATTGATTCTCCAAGTGGGCGGGCCCCTGTGTAGGGGAAATATACCGACCGGCGCACGCTGCGCGCGGCCAGAAGGAACAGAACTGACACTTACTGAAAGGAACTGATATAAGTATAGCCTGGCACGAAATAGCGTCAACACAAAAAAGTGGATATGTCAGCGTCACGGTTGGTGACACCAACCGCGTGGCGCGTGACACTAGTAATGTAGGCGTGACACCAACCGCGTCACCTAAAATAGTGTAGGGATTACAACGTTTTTTCTTGGTGACACGCGAGCATTTTCGAGAGCTGCCCCTGGTGTCACCGACCGCAGGTGACACCAAGTGCATACATTGGTGACACGGTTGGTGTCACCAATCGCGCACCACGTGTCACCTACTGTGTCACCTACTGTGTCACCTACTGTGTCACCTACTGTGTCACCTACTGTGTCTCTCGTGGCAGCCCCTTCTCAAAGAGGTCGAGCGTCGCAGAAAGCGACTCTTTTGAGTTCGCGAAGATAATATACGCTTTCCCCTCTGCATCCTCTACAATTGCGTAATCAAGTGAAAGGTCGCTCCTGGGAAAATTCTTATACTGCACCACGTATGCCTTATACGCTCCCGTTTGTATGCCTGGAGTGCTTGCCTTTAGCACATCGTACCGCAGAAGATCTGCGAGGGACTTATCGATGCCTGTTGTTTTCCAAATATCCATTGCCGCAGATGCAAGCGCCACGTCGTTTACCTCCCCAATAAGCACAAGGCGCGTTTCTTGTGTCGGAGGAGGCGACATAAGCACTCCTTTTGCATTAAAAATAGACGGTTGGCCATAAGCAAGAAGCGCGCCCTCGTCACCCCACATGGCGTCAATCTCACTCGGACGGACAACCTCAAGCGCCTCAAAAATATCTCTCGGGTGGCTGAGTGGTGCTACGCCTTCTACGGCGGTCAGTTGGAATCTACGAAGACGTCCTGGGGCGGGGACGAGAGAGGATGCGGCGTTATGTAGGGTCACGCCAGAGAGCTCTCCGGAGAGTGGGAGCGTTTCTGTTGCCCCACCGAGGAGTGTAGAGAGCCTTGGGCGAGCTCCGGAAGGGAGTGGCATTGTCTCTGGAATCTTCGACTCCCGAGGAATGAGGCGCGAAGCTTCTGGTGATTGCGCAATCCAATATGCCGCTCCAGCGCCAAGAGCAATCGCGGCGACTACAACATACACAATAGTCCTCGCACTCACGCGCCCATGTCCAGTGACTGGAAGGGGTTGTTGCGCTTGTTGCGGCGGCAGTGGAACACCTGATGTAGGGGATAGAGACGCCTCTTTCTGTTGCACTCCTTGAGGCGGAGTGGTAGTTGCGGGCATTTCTACAGCAACTCCGCCAGCGATACTTCCCGATCCCGCATTGGCGATATCATACGCCATCGTACGAATGGTCGTCTTCTGTCCTTGGGGCACCGGAATAGTTTGTTCCTTTACTTGAGGAGCGCCGGGAACCACTGCGACCTTTGGTTTTTCGGGAGCCCCCTGACCGCCAAGCGGGGGGAGTGAAGCAATGTCTAGTTTTTTGCGCTGAAAAGGAGCCTCGCTTTTTTGAGTACGTCGCGCCGCAGGCTGACTTTGCGCGACACTTGTAGGAGTAGGAGGGGTTTGTGGAGCGCTTACGGGAGCGGGCTGTTGCGCTGGTGGCGAAACCGGTGTCGGTTGTTGCTTTTTTTGCCCGTCTTGAAGAGAGCGGAGAAGCTCATCGAGACTTCCTGTTGAAGATGCGTCTGCCATAGCACATGCATTGTACCACGAGAACGACACACCGCGCTTTCGCGCGGTGTGTATGCTTTAAAAGCGTTTCTTAGGATGCGGGGAGTGGCTTCTATCGCCATCTCTCCTTGGCCCTCCGCTGTGACGGGGCGGGCGCTGCGCTGGCGCAACACCTGGCGGCAACATTGTTAGATTGATTCGCCCCATTGCATCAACTTCTTTCACGGTGACTGAGACTGCCTGACCTTCGCGTAGTACCTTGCTCGGATGGTCTAGTTGCTCCCCATTAATCTCGCTCACATGTACCATGCCCTCTTTTCCTGGCATGAACTCAACAAATGCTCCGAAATCCAGAATGCGAGTGACTGTTCCCTGGAATGTGTCCCCGGGCTTCGGCTCGTACGTAATGGCTTCAATCCAGTCGATGGCCTGCTTCGCTTTGCCGGCGTCAGGTGACGCAATAAAGATCGTGCCGTCATCTTCGATGTCGATGGAAGCTCCGGTTGTCTCAGTGATCTCGTTAATAGTTTTACCCTGCGACCCAATGACCATCCCAATTTTCTTAGGATCGATGTGGATAGTGTGTACGCGCGGCGCGAGAGGTGAAAGCTCGGCGCGGGGGAGCGCGATAGCGCGCTCCATGGTGTCGAGAATATGTAGTCGGGCAGCGCGCGCCTGAGCGAGCGCTTCGGTAAAGATGGCTGGCGTGATGCCTTCCACCTTTACGTCCATTTGCATGCCCGTAACGCCTGTACGCGTACCGGCGATCTTGAGGTCCATATCTCCGTAGTGGTCTTCGGGACCTTGGATATCAGTAAGCACCTTATATGCTTCGCCAGCCTTGTCGAACATGATCCCCATAGCAATCCCTGCTGCAGGGGCAATAATCGGGACGCCGCCGTCCATCAGCGCGAGCGACGAGCCACACACGGACGCCATAGACGAGGACCCGTTTGATCCAAGAATCTCTGAGACAACGCGAATGGTATAAGGAAAGTCTTCACGAGAAGGAATGATGGGTTCCAGCGAACGCTCTGCGAGTGCCCCATGGCCTATCTCTCGCCGGCCAGGAGAACCCATGCGTCCAGTCTCGCCAACAGAAAATGGAGGAAACACATAGTGGTGCATGAAGTGCTTCTTCGTAAGCTCGATTTCCATTGTTTCAATCCATTGCTCCATGCCAGGAGCAGCAAGCGTCAATACTGAAAGCGCCTGTGTCTGTCCACGTTGGAAAAGAGCGCTTCCATGAACGCGGGGGAGTATACTAATCTCCGCCGAGAGATCGCGAACCTCGTTGAGAGCGCGTCCATCTGGTCGCATGTCACGCTCAAGGACGTTTTTGTGCACAATGTCATCCGCAACGCGCTCAAATGCCACTATGGCTTGCTCTTGAATCTGAGAAAGATCGCCACTTGTAGCGTATGCGCTCGTTATAGCTTCTTTTACAGCGGTTTGGGCGGCTGCAATATTCCCATAAAAGGCTTCTTTTGTTTTTGCATAAAGCCCGCCTTCTGCGCGATCAAGGAGTGGCGCAGCAATGCCTCGCACGAGCTGCAACACGTCATCTGGAAGAACTGCGAGTGCCCCCTGGCGCTTCTCTTTCTTCACCTCTACTGCGATTTCTTCTTGGAAGGCAATAAGTTCCTGCATCGCTTGGAAGCCAAAAGCGATGGCTTCGCTAATATGCTCTTCGGCAACGATGCGGGCACCGCCCTCAATCATGTTGATGCGATTCTTTGTTCCAGCAATCGCAATATCGAAATCTCCCGCGGTTCGCTGGGAATAGGTGGGGTGGGCGATCATACCAGAATCTCCGCGGCTTACACGGACGCCGGCAACGGGACCATCCCAAGGAATGTCCGAGGTCAAAAGCGCAAGCGATGCGCCAAACATCGCGACCATATCTGGGTCATTTTCGCGATCAAAGGAAAGCACCGTCGCAACGATTTGAATTTCGTTGCGCATATCGTGATTAAAGCGAGGGCGAATGGCGCGGTCAATAAGGCGGCCTGTGAGAATCGCTTCCTCCGGTGGGCGCCCCTCGCGCTTCATCCACTTCGATTCTTTAATTTTACCCGCGGCGTAGTAACGCTCTTCGTAATCGACAGAAAGTGGCAAATAATCAACGTCCTTTGCACTCGAACCCATCACTGCGGTTACAAGTACTGACGTTTCCCCATACTGCACGAGACATGATCCGTTTGCCTGCTGCGCGAGTTTCCCGAGCTGAACGGTGAGCGTTCTCCCGGCAATAGTGCGCGTATATTTTTTTTCTTGCATATGCTGCCGCGATCACACGCACTCCCATCGGAAGCTGGCCTCAGAAGCCCTCAACGAGAGCGACGAAGGCTAGCGCCCCATGCGGACAATGGCGGAGGTGCGACAAGCGGTATACAAGAAGACTATACCGAAACACTGAGGGAATTACTAGTAGCTTGGCGTTGGACACACGAGCACCGGATCACAGGGCGCGCGAATACATTCTACCTGCTGGTAATAACACCTGCTCGGCGCGCGAGGAGTGGGGGAGGCGCTACTCGTAGGGGCATCGTCGCGCAGCGCTGCTCGCACTCCAAAAATGAGCGCGAGCAGTGTACAGAGAATAAAGAGAATGTGTCGCATTATGAGATAGTGTCGTCCAGCCCGTCGGTATCCGTGCCAATTGCACGCGGCTCAGACGCTTCGCGTTCAGAGTGCTCTGCCCGAGCGCCGCGACGGCCACGAGCAGCAACACGACGCGAGCGCATCAGCGCAGCCGTCTCATCTAGATCAATAAAGTTGTGTACGGCGTCTACAAGACGAGAGCTCGTAGAGCGACGGAACGCAACGGCTTCTACAATGAGGCCTTGGTGCTTGAGGTAGTTTACGAGCGGCTCGAAATCACCGTCGCCAGAGACAACCACAACAACATCAAGTTGACGGGAGAGGGAGATGGCATCAATGGCAAGGCCAACGTCCCAGTCTGCTTTTTTCATACCACCGGCAAAGACCTGAAGGTCTTTCATTTTGAGCTCAAACCCCGACTTCTCGAGTGCATCAAAAAAGGCGCGCTCTTCTTCGGTGTCTGACTTCACCACATACGCAACGGCGCGAATAAGGTCGCGACCTGCGGTTGCAATAGATAAAAGCTCTTTAAAGTTTACACGAGCACCGTGCAAATGCTTTGCGGAATGGTACATGTTCTGTACGTCCACGAACACCCCAACGCGGTGCGTTTTCCGCTGGGGAACTGACAATTTATGATTCATAATAAGGAGAACGAACAGCGGACGGCAGTGCCGTCCGCGCCCGTAGTTATTTCTTCAAATCGAGGTCTTTGATGAGTTTTTCGTAACGCTTTGGTTCGGTGCGCTTGAGATACTCAAGAAGACGACGTCGCTTAGCAACCATTTTTAGAAGCCCAACACGCGAGCTGTTATCTTTCGCATGTTTGCGGAGGTGCTTTACGAGGCGGTCAATTTCCGATGAAAAAAGGGCGACTTGGATATCGGGAGAACCCGTATCTTTGCCGTGTGCCTGATGCTTGGAAACAATCTTCGATTTCTGTTGTGTTGATAATGCCATGCTACACATGCATGCCACAGGAGAAGTGGGGCGCGTTTTGCGGGCCAGACCGCTCAAGGGACAATCGCTTACCCATCCATTATACAATAAAAGACGTGGCGTCGCAAGCATCGCCAGACGGACGTCGCAAAACCGTGTATACTTGCAATATATGCCCGCAGAACGCCTTAAAGATCTCAAGAATCAATACTTGGAGTATTTGGAAATTGAGCGGAATCGATCACCAAAAACCGTAGAAAACTATGGGCGCTATCTCGAGCGCTTTGTACGCTTTGCTAACACGAACAGTATCTCGGACGTTTCCGAAGATCTCATTCGTAAATACCGCCTGCACCTTAACCGCCTCACTGACAATGACGGGCGGCCCCTTAAGCGCGTAACGCAGAATTATCACATCATTGCGATCCGAAACTTTCTCACCTACCTCGTGAAGCGAAATATACAATCTGTAGCACCAGAGCGCATCGAGCTTGGAAAACAAGAAGAGCGCCAGGTGACATTCCTTGAAGGGGATGAGGTCGCGCGCCTCATGACCGCGCCAAAAGGGGACAGTATCGCAGCGCTTCGCGACCGCGCGATGCTTGCAACGCTGTTTAGTACCGGCATGCGCGTATCCGAGCTCTGCTCTCTTGAACGAGATCGTGTTGATGTCGCCCGAGGTGAAGTGCCCGTACGAGGGAAGGGCGGAAAGATTCGACTCGTCTTTCTTTCTGAAGATGCGCAAAGAAATATCAAAGCATATCTTGCGGCACGCAAAGATGCAGACTCCGCACTCTTTATTCGCATTCCTAAAAATGGTTACGGGAAGAATGAACGGCTCCGCATCACGCCACGGAGCATACAACGCATTGTGCAAAAGCACGCTGTCGGAGCGGGGATTGTAGGAAAGCACGTAAGCCCCCACACAATGCGCCACTCATACGCCACCGATCTCCTGCGCAATGGGGCGGACATTCGCTCAGTCCAAGCAATGCTTGGCCACGCATCAGTCACCACTACACAAACCTATACCCACGTTACTGATCGTCAGCTTCGCGAAGTCCACGAACGCTTCCACAATAGAAAAAAGGGGTAGGCGCCACAGGAAATGTGTGATAAGGTCCTTTTATATAAAGAAAGGGGGTGCCTTATGGAAAACAAACCTTGCACATGCGGTGGAACTATGGAAATGAAGTGCGAACCAGCACACGAAGGGGAGCACGCAGCAACCTGTAAAATGGCCTGCGGTTCTTGTGGTGCATCTGAAGAGATGCCAGCAGCAGCACCTGCGCCAGCGCCGGAACAGCCAGCAATGTAACCACGTAGTAGTTCTTTACGCCATAACGCTCCCGAAATCCGGGAGCGTTATGTTTGTGGTGTGTCTTTACAGTTTGGCTAGAACCTATTTTATCAAAAACTGCTGAACGAA
>JBBTYA010000011.1:0-34228 GCA_038061995.1 Patescibacteria group bacterium
TGTGCCGCGGGAGGGAATTGAACCCCCGACGCCATCCTCTTCAGGGATGCGCTCTACCACTGAGCTACCGCGGCAACGACACAGGCATACTACCACGAAAACGCCTATTTGCAACCCATGAACCATTTCGACGAAAACAAAGATATCCACAAAAAGGGGCAGTAATCCACATTTTCTCTTTTCATACTGGAACAGCGAAGTATACTGAGTATAGATACGAAACGTAGGTTCTATAATTCATCCACAAACCATGAGAAGTGACCGAAAAAGAGCTGAAGAATTGCGTAAATCTGGAAAAAGCTACCGGCATATTTCTCGTGTTCTAGGGGTATCAAAAGGCACCTTGAGCCGGTGGTTTAAAGACGAGCTATGGTCTGTTGTGGTTCGAGAAGCGCTCATCGAAAAAACGTCCTTTGCATCAGAGCGTGGGCCGGCGCTCTCTATAGCTAAGAAGGAGGCCGCACAAAAGCGCCGCACCCAATGGCGCACTGAAGCTGATGCGCTCTTTCGTGCACAGGCAACGCAGTCCCCCCTCTTTATGCTGGGGGTTGGCATGTATTGGACTCACGGGGATAAGAATCCCAACACGCGCGTTACTCGCCTCACAAGCACTGACCCAGGCGCCCTCCGTGCATTTTTTAGGTTTCTTTCCGAGTGCCTGGGCGCACCAGAGGAAGCCATAGCCGCGACTCCGCTTCTCTATCCTGGCGCCCCCGCGATTGCCCAACGGCGGATGTGGGCTACGGGGATTGGACTGCCACTAGAGCGCATCCGAAACGAGACGGTACTCCACGGTAACACCGCTACCCAGCGGCGATCTTTGGGAGCGTGCACCATCACCCTCAGTGGCGCCGAGTGGAAAACCAAAATACTGAGGCTTCTCGAAAGGGTCGTCCAGGACCACATTCCTTTGAAAACGACTTGATTCGAGCCTGAAAGCACGCTAGAATGCCAATACTCTTGCGGGTATCGTATAGTGGTAATACGCGACCTTGCCAAGGTCGAGCCGGGGGTTCGATTCCCCCTACCCGCTCACGCAAGAAGCTTGGAGAAAAAACCTAAGAAAAACGGCCCAAAATGGCCGTTTTTCTCTGTTTTAGGGGGATTGACTTTTTAACCTAGACATGCTATCATGTATATACAATCAGAGTACGGATAGAAATGATACAACGCATGGCATCCAGCCATGTTTTGTTTTTCTCCCGCTTCTGGTTGCACACACTATGAAAAGCTTGCTTCGTTCGATGATGGTAGCCTTCGTTCTGTTCTTTGGAATGACGGAATACGCATCGGCCGGCATCCTTGATTGGGTTAGCAGCCTTGTGAAGCGTACTGAAACGATCGAGACGGCCCCTACCGCACTTGTGGTTGGTGTTGGCTCATTGAACATTCCTTCACTTGCTACGACCGATAGCGTGCGCATCACAGAAAGCTCTGCGGTAAACCTTAGCTCACCAGAGGCATCTGGCACTTCTCGTGCCATCACGTCTCGTGAGTATACGGTGAGCTTGAGCGCATACTCCTCTACTCCGGATCAGACCGACGACTCTCCGTTTATTACTGCTCGTGGCACCTTTGTGCGCGACGGCATTATTGCAGCAAACTTCTTGCCGTTCGGTACACGCGTAAAGATTCCTGATATCTTCGGTGATAAAATCTTTATCGTTGAAGATCGCATGAATAAGCGCTACTGGCACAACGTTGACGTTTGGATGCCTGAGCGCACAGACGCATTAAAGTTTGGTCGCAAGACAACGGTTATCGAGGTTGTGTCTCTCTAAGACACCCTATACAATACGGCGCCCACGGGCGCCGTATTGTATTGAATGACGGCGTAATCTTTGCTATAGTTTCCCCGTCTTGCACAGGGCACGTCCCCATAGCTTAACGGATAAAGCAACAGCCTTCGAAGCTGTTGATGGGGGTTCGATTCCCTCTGGGGACACAGTTAAGCTGTGGCGCCAAGCAAGATGTGGAAACATCTTGCGCGAGGGAGAGAACGCCGGAGCCGAGTTCAACTAGAAAGTTGAACTGGCGAGGCGGTGACCAGCCCGAGCCCCGACGGTCGGTCGGGACGAGAGGCACGGTCGATTCCCTCTGGGGACACAGTACGAAAAATAATCCGCCCGTAGCTCAGTTGGTAGAGCAGTTGCCTCTTAAGCAAACGGTCGTAGGTTCGAATCCTACCGGGCGGACACAGATTGATAGCGCGAGCGCACCTCGGCAACGCTCGCGAGATACGTGTCAGCAATATATACAACGTCTTCAGAAGAGACTCCTCTTCCTATTGAGACACGGATCGCATGCGTCGCAAGCGAGGCGGACACACCCATGGCGACAAGCACATGCGAGGATGTCCCCTTGCCCGACTGACAGGCGGCACCGACGCCCACACACACGCCACGCTTTTCCATCGCAAGCATCGTCTCTTCTCCCAGAGCTCCCGGGGCAACAAGACATAGGTGCCCAGGTAGCGTTGGGTCTGTGCCAACTTTTATAATAGAGTCGTCAGCCGCATGGACGCGCTCCCACAGAGCATCTCGAAGCTGCGCCACGGCATCACCGCTTGGATCATTAGCCGCAACTTCGCCTAAAGCAGCCTCGAGACCAAGAATGCCGCTCACATTCTCGCTCCCTCCGCGAATACCCCATTCCTGCCCTCCGCCACGAACTAAAGGATGTGGCACGCTCGCACGAGCAACAAGGACTCCGACCCCTAGTGGACCGTGGCACTTTACACTATTAAAGGAAACGAAGTCGTATTCGTCCGCTCGAGACAGTAAGCCCCAGGGAGCAGATTGGCATGCATCGGTATGAAAAAGTGGTTTGGATATATTGAGTGCTTCTGTATGAGTTCGAATCTGTCGATATACTTCCTCGATCGGCTGTACTACCCCCGTCTCATTGTTCGCATGCATAACGCTTACCATACGCACACGCGCGTCTATGTATGATTCAATTCCATTAAGAACGATCCTTCCATCCTTTCCGACGGGAAGCACCCTCACTTCTACACCGATCTTCGAAAGCTCCTCGGCAACGGCGAAAACAGAAGGGTGCTCAATGGCGCTTATAACAAGTGCGTCTCCGGGGCCCCAGCTAACGGCGCCTCGAAGGGCAATACTGTTTGCCTCGCTCCCAGAAGACGTAAAAACAACATGCTCCTGTCGCGCATGTGCAAAGCGAGCAGCGCTACGCCTCGCGCCCTCTAAGCGCTCGCGAAGCTCCCTGCCTAGGGCATGTGGCGCGGAAGGGTTGCCGGTATATCCAATGGCCTCCCCCGCACGTACGCGCACCGACTCAAAAGCTGGTGCTGCAGCAGCATAGTCGGCATAGATCGTTTTCATAGCACTAAAGCGCCCAAGGGCGGCGCGGAGGCCACAGCGCGAGCGCGAGGCACGCTCCCAAAAGGCCGATATCCCGCACGGTCACCTCGTTGAATCCATATATCATTAAAACAACTGCGAGCAGTGCCGCGCCGGCAGCCGCGCACCATCGCACGAGGAGTCCGGACGCAAGCCCTATACCAAGAAGTGTCTCTCCCACGCCCTGAAGACGAATAAAGTCTGGCGCGCCCACTGAAAGGCGCTCCACAAAAGCAATCATCCACTGAGGAAGCCAGGCATCGACCCAATATTGGGGCTCGAGTATTTTGTGCACCCCGAACCACATGAACACAATCGCGAGACTCAGACGTAGAATAAGGGTTGGAGATGCAGAAAACGGCATATGCGCAGTATACAGCTCGCGTAGGCGTGCGTCTACGCACGGGCGACGCAACGCTCTTCAAGAAGAGCAAAGGTTCGCTCGCGAAGAAGCGATGGAGCGATACGCGCTCGTAACGCGACAAGATCAATAGCGCTTGCGTCTTTCGCGAACCCCCGAGCGAGAGCTTCTTGGACGGCGCGCGTGAGAGCTTCTTGGACTTCCTGCTCTTCAACACGAACGTTCTGTTGCTCTGCGACCGCCTGTAGTACGAGTGTAATTTTTGCTTGGCGTACCGCCGCGGAGCGCCACTGATTGCGGAGGTCGTCCTGTGTCTGTTTGAGCTGCGCGAGATACATACTTAACTCCATGCCGCGCTCGTGGAGATCTTGGTCGAAGCCAGCGATCATTCCATCGAGCTGTTCTTCAACGAGAAACGCCGGAGCCGGCACATCTGAAGCGCTAATGATTGCATCGAGAATCGCGAGGCGGATGCGCTGACGCTCTTTTTCTTGCCCCTCGTGCGCGAGGCCCTCGCGGATGCGCGCCTCAAGTGCGGCGACGTCTGCAAAAGACCCGAGAGAGGCAGCAAAAGCATCAGAGAGCTCTGGCATAACAACGGAATCAATCTCTTTTATTTTTGCCCTCACGGACAATTCTTTTCCCGCGATTGCAGCATTACCAAAATCGGCTGGCACCGAGAGGGAAAATAGTTTTTCTTCCCCAACGCTTGCTCCGACCAGCTTTTCTTCAAAGCCCGGGATCATCGTATTGCTTCCCAAAGCAAGTGGGTAACTCACCTGCTCTCCTCCCTCAATAAGCTTTTCTTCGTGGCTCACTGAAAAATCAACGATCACACGATCCCCCAGCATCGCGGGCGTATCTTTTTTTGGAGTAAACGTTGCTCGCGAGCGACGAAGTTGCTCGAGCGCCTTCACAACGTCCTCATCTTTTATAGCAACTTCTGTGCGCTCCACTCGAATGGTGTCGAGCGCCGGAAGTGTGTATGGCGGATACACTCCAACTTCAACCGCAAATTGTACGCCTTCTTCTGTCTTTTTTTGAACCTCTACCGAGCGCACCGAAGCGATGCGCATACCTTCCTTTTTTGCGAGATCGTCTAGCGAAGCGCGCACCGCGCGCTCCGCTCCCGCCTCGCGAATAGCATCAAGCGTACGGGCGTCTAAAGAATCTACGGGCGCCATTCCTGGACGAAATCCGTCCTGAGACGAATGGGCGCGGTGTTCGTCGCGTACCATTTTTACATGACTTGCAACATCTTCTGCGGAAAGCGTTACCTCATAGGTGCGCACAAAGTCGGCGTCTTTTGTCTTTTTGTATTCCATGGCGATTAACTCGTTACCTCAGGTGTAGGAGCTTCTGTAACCGGTGCTTCAACGGTCGCCTCTTTTGCCGGCTCTCCCTCTGCCATGGCTTCTTGCGCGGTCATGGTCTCGTTTGGAGAGCGGACATCAATGCGATGCCCTGTAAGCTTTGCTGCTAGGCGAACGTTTTGCCCGCGGCGTCCGATCGCAAGGGAGAACTGGCCCTCCGCGACATTTACCAAAGCCGTGCGTTCTTCACCCGTTCCAATCTCAACACTGAGAACCTTCGCTGGAGAGAGTGCGTTGGCAATAAATTTTGCTTGATCTGCATCCCAAAGAATAATATCAATTTTCTCTCCGCCAAGATCGTGGATGACCGTCTGCACGCGTACGCCTTTTTGACCCACGAGCGAGCCGATTGGGTCGACTCCCTCTTCGTGCGAAGCGACCGCGATTTTGGAACGCGAACCAGCTTCGCGAGCGATGCCCTTAATCTCTACGGACCCGCCTTCAATTTCTGGAACCTCAACGCGGAACAGCTCGGCAACGAGTTGTGGGTGCGCGCGAGATAACACAATCACTGGACCACGAGCGCTCTCTTCAACCCGAACAATCATAAAACGATAGCGCTGACCAATACGATAGTGTTCAGTGGTCATGTGCTCCGCAGGAGGAAGGACCGCAGTAGTACGCCCAATATCGACGAGAACTAAGGGACCTTCGCGGCGCTGCACAACGCCACTTACTAATTGGCCCTCTTTACCTTTGAATTCAGAGAACACTGCTTCGCGCTCTGCTTCGCGCAAGCGTTGAATGACAACCTGCTTCGCAGTTTGTGCTGCAATGCGACCAAAATCGTCTTTAGGCTCAAGGCGCTCTACTACTTCTTCGCCAACCTGCACATCTGCGCGTTGCGCGCGTGCGTCGGCAAGAAGAACGTGCTTCTCGGGATTAAACTTTACACGTACTACCCCATCTTCCGTGGTGGTGGTTGCTTCATCAATGACTCCAGCGGCGCGTTGTGCGCGACGCTCCTGAGCATCAACCGCATCAAGACGATCGTGCAATAAAACCTCCGGAATAGTTCCGGTAATATACCCCTCTTCATCAACTCCCTCGACGACAACGTGGGCCTGAGTTACTGAGATGCTGCCCACCTCTCGGTCAAGAACGGCTCGAATAATCTGCCCCTTTTTGCCGTAGTCGCGCTTATACGCAGCCGCGATAGCGGCTTCAATGGTTTCGATCACGCTTGTCTCTGCGATTCCTTTTTCGTCAGCAATTTGGTGCACTGCTGACAGAAATTGCTTCATGTCAATCATAGATCAGTGCCGCTGATAACGAATTGGCCCGCAAAACTGCGGACCAAGAGCACTATCAGACGAACATCGAACAAGATTCTATCACGAGAAGACTAGGCCGTCAACGAACCCCTTTTTATGGGTGTTGAGATGGGCCATTATCCACCGTTCGCGCCTTTACAACACCCTGGTCTCGGGTAAGGTTGCCTCAGATATGTCAGCACCTCGAGCGCCATTACCACACTCACCTGAAGAGCTTGAGAAAAAGCTCGACTCCATCGCCGCGAAGGCAGCGGAGGCCTCAGCTCAAAAACAAGCGAGTCTTTCTCAGCTCCCTTTTTCGACACTCACAGGCGTGCCCATCGACCCCGAAGCCCTCGCGCTCGTTCCAGAAAGCGAAGCTCGTGAATCTGAGTTTGTTGTATTAAATCGCGACGGAACGACCCTTGTGTGCGCAACGGTTGACCCGGCGTCCCCCGGCGCCACGCGCCTTAAGGAAAAACTTGAGAAAGACGGACACGTGGTGCACATGCTCGTCACCACGTCACACGCCATCGAGCAAACACTCCTTCGTTATCAAGATATCATAACAACCCAGTCGTTCTCCTCCGGCTCTGTGTCGGTAGAACAAGAGACTCTGGAGGGCGCTATTAAAAACATCACCTCACTTGCGGACGTTGTGAGTGCGCTGCACAGTAAGGCCACCACGCAAGCCGTTGAACTCGTTCTTGCGGCTGGCCTTGCACTGCACGCATCTGATGCACACCTCGAGCCCCAAGCACACGATGTACGTCTACGCTTTCGCATTGACGGATATCTCCACGATGCAGCAACGCTAGCCCTCCCCGACTATCAAAAGATAGTAGACCGCATTAAAGTTCTTTCTCGCCTGAAGCTCAACATTCACACTGCGCCGCAAGATGGTCGTTTCACTATTACACAAAGTGATACGCCTATCGAAGTTCGCGTTTCCCTGCTTCCAAGCGAGTATGGCGAAACGCTTGTCTTGCGCCTCCTTGATCCGCGGACTATCGCCGGAGATATCGGCACGCTTGGTATGCGGCCAGACCTACTTGAGACACTCACGCGAGCCCTCGAGCGCCCTAACGGATGCGTACTCACCACGGGCCCAACGGGCTCTGGAAAGACAACAACCCTCTATGCGTCTATCCGCAAACTAAATACGTCAGATACGAAAATTATCACCATCGAAGATCCTATTGAATATCACCTCGCCGGCGTTTCACAGACCCAAGTAGATGCCGCGCGTGGCTATACCTTCGCTTCCGGACTTCGTTCTATTGTCCGCCAAGATCCGGATATCATCCTTGTTGGAGAGATTAGAGACGACGAAACGGCTGACATCGCCATGAACGCCGCCCTTACTGGGCACCTCGTTCTTGCCTCCCTCCACACCAACGATGCCGCCGGGACAATCCCCCGCCTTCTTGAGCTCGGTGTATCTCCTGGAATTATTAGCTCGGCGCTTTCAGTTGCTATAGGGCAACGCCTTGTACGTGTGCTGTGCCCCACATGTAAGGTTGTAGGAAAAGCGAGCCCTGAAGAGCTTGCCTTTCTCCAAGAGCACCTCAACCCAATACGTGAGAAGTTCTCACTCCCCATGATCGATGAGTCGCTCGATGTTGCCGCGCCACCAAAAACACAAACCTGTTCAGCGTGTGGCGGGCTTGGATATCGTGGACGCACTGGTGCGTATGAAATTATCACAATGTCTCCAGTCCTTGAGCAAAGGATCGCCCAGTCTCCGACCGTATCCGAGATACGAGCATTCGCTCAGTCGGAAGGGATGGTGAGTATGACGCAAGATGGATGTATGAAAATAGTGAGCCAAGCGACATCTGTTGCCGAAGTGCGTCGTGTACTTTCATAAAACAAAGAACCGCTGAAACCTGTAGGCAAGTCCACTTCCTAAGAGGATGTGGGGCAGGATAATTCCGAGGAGCAGCCCAGTCTGGACCAAGCTGTCCGAGCTAAGAGAGTATCCCAGATTGAGCTGGAGTGTGGAAAGCCACGGGAGCCCAATTGCCTACAGATTTCAGCGGTTCTGATACGAAAATAAAATCCCGAACCTTTGCGGGAACCGTACAGTAATTATACTCTATAAGACATGGATGTCAAGACGTCTCCAATCGCCCCCACACCCACCCCGGATGACCGGTCTCTTGACCTCGCACTCCGTCCAAAACTCTTCTCTGAATACGTGGGCCAAGAGAACATAAAAGAAAATCTAAGGGTTCTTTTGGGCGCCGCAAAGCAACGCGGCGACCCGGCGGAGCACATCCTCCTTCATGGCCCCTCAGGCCTTGGAAAAACGACGCTTGCCTACCTCATCGCCTACGAACTTGGGGCGCAGCTTAAAATAACATCCGGCACAGCGCTTGAAAAAGCGGGAGATGTTGGAGCAATTCTCACCGGCCTTTCCGACGGCGACGTGTTGTTTATAGACGAGGTCCACCGTCTTAACTCTTCAGTTGAAGAGGTGATCTACCCAGCGATGGAGAACTTCAAGCTCGATATTGTTATCGGAAGAGGAAATGCTGCGAAGACGCTCCAGATTGACCTTCCCCGCTTCACTCTTGTTGCGGCGACGACAAGAATCTCCGCGCTCTCCGCTCCATTCCGTTCCCGCTTCGGCGCACACTATCGTTTAGATTTTTATACAGAATCCGATATCGCGCGCATCGTTGATCGCTCAGCGCACCTCCTACAAATACCCCTGGATACCGGTGCGCGGGAAGCCCTCAGCGTCGCCTCGCGCTTTACTCCACGCGTAGCCAACCGGCTCTTAAAACGCGTGCGCGACTTTGCCCAGGTACACGGGCACGCAACCATTTCTGCCGCCGTTGCGCGAGATGCTTTAGCGATGCTCCACATCGATGAACGCGGGCTTGAGGAAACTGATCGAAACATATTAAAAGTCATCCAGCACCAATTCCAAGGAGGGCCCGTTGGACTTAAATCAATCGCGGCAACACTCGCAGAAGAAGAATCTACTCTAGAAGAGGTATACGAGCCGTACCTTATGCGCATTGGCTTTTTGGCACGCACGCCAAAGGGGCGCATTATCACGCCTGACGGCAAAACACACATTGAACCAGTCTCCTCGTAAGCCGCCTCTCGTAAAGATACTTGGCATTGACCCCGGGACGCATCGGGTTGGCTTTGGCGTTATAGAGCTTGAAGGACAAAAACTTTCTCCAGTCTCCTTTAACACATTAGAATACACAGCCCCCTCTCACGGGGATCGCCTTGTATCACTTGAAAAAGACATCAGCACCCTCCTTGAACAGCACCAGCCTCATGCGGTTGCCATGGAGCGAATCTTCTTTGCGCAGAACAAGACGACGGCGCTCAGTGTCAGCGAAGCTCGTGGCGTTATTTCGCTCTGCATTGCACGAGCTCGCATTCCCCTCCTTGAGTTTACGCCTTCGCAAGTAAAACAGGCTGTCGCCTCACATGGACAAGCAGATAAACGCCAGGTGACACACATGGTCAAGCTCCTCCTCCGCATTACGGACTCTATCGCATACGACGACACTACCGACGCACTTGCTGTTGCTATCTGCGGAGCAAGCGCCTATCGACCGGAGCGTCGTTGACACAAAAAATAGAAGCACTACAATATCGACACACTGATTCGTAACGCAGCGTCGCTGTGGGGGCACGCGCACCCACAGACGTCGCTACGTTGCGCTCTATGATGTACGCGCTTGAAGAGTTGTGGCTCCACGCCGTTGTTCGCCTCGATGAAAGTGAGGGTTCTTTTGATGTGGGCGGCGATGAGGACGAAGATGATGAGGACGAAGACCTCGACGATGACGAAGAGGAGGAAAGTGATGATGAGGACGAAGATGATGAGGACGAAGACCTCGACGATGACGAAGAGGAGGAAGAGCTTCTCGCCTAATAAAAGACCCGGCGCTTGCCGGGTTTTTTATTACTTCACCTTTCGAAAATCATGACTCCCCGCCTGGATGACATCCCCGCCTTTTAATTGTGGCACGCTCGCCCAGTCGGTTATTTTTTCTCCATTTATCTTTACCGCACCCTGTTGAATGAGACGCTTCGCCGCTGATGTTGTGCCGCCAAACCCAGAGACGATAACCTCTGAAAGCGAAGCTCCTGGTACGTGCGTGAATGTTTGTATCTCTTTTGGAAGCTCCCCTTTTGTAAAGACGCTCTCAAACGCACTGCGAGCCTCTTGAGCGGCGGCCTCCCCGTGATAGAGCGTCACGATTTCTTGCGCCACTTCCTGTTTGATTGTTTTGGGGTTTTCTGTTTCAAGGCGACGCTCTGCTTCGGTGACACGCTCGAGCGGTGCAGCCGTTGCGTATGTGTAGAGTGGGATAATAGTACTATCAGGCATCGCCATAATCTTCCCGAACATGTCGTGCGCGGAATCTCGGAGGGAAACATAGCGACCCTCGCTTTTGTTCATAATCTTTTTACCCGTTGTTGGATCTTCGAGAAGTTTTGTTGTGATAACAAGCTTGTCTTTGTGCTTGAGTGCCTGCAGGAGCTCTCTGCCCATCATCATATTAAAGAATTGATCATTCCCTCCGACCTCTGCATCTGTATTAAGAGCAACTGAGTCATATCCCTGCATGAGTGGATAGAAAAATTCATGTAAATGAATCGGGTTTCCCGCCTCAAGGCGTCGTTGGAACATATCTCGGACAATCATCTGCTGTACGGTAACGTGGCTTGCAAGCTGGACAACGTCTGTAAACGTCATCGGGCTAAGCCAGTCGCTGTTGTACGCAATATGAAACGAGCCGGGGGCAAGTATTTTATGGACCTGATCAAGATATGACGCCATATTTTCCTCAACTTGCGCACGGGTCAGCGAGGCTCGGGCGGCATCCTTTCCTGTCGGGTCTCCAATTTGTGCAGTAAAATCTCCGATAAGGAGCACGGCTCTTTGCCCTGCCGCAATCCACTCACGCAGCCAGAGAAGATTTGTAGAATGACCAAGGTGAATATCCGGCCCCGTTGGATCAATGCCGAGATAGACCGTGAGCGGTTCCTGTGAAGACTTAATACGACGCACGGCCTCTTCTTTTGAAGGAATAACCGTGTGCACATACCGATCAAAGAGAGCTTCAATGTTTGCCATATATTGCATCATTGTACCATAAGCGCATTTCTTGTGTGCTAGCTCTTTTTGTTGTATAGTTTTTCCATGCTTTCCCCTTCATTACGGTACGCGACGCGCCACGTCCTCTGGCTTACCGCTTGGCTTCTCACTCTTGGCGCCATCGCCGGGCTTCTTTTTTTTATTTACATTCAAGCAACTCTTCCGGATCCACAAACAATTATAGATCGTCGCGTCGACCAATCAACCAAGATTTACGATCGTACGGGCACGGTTCTTCTGTATGACATTTATAAAGAGGAGCGCCGCACTATTATTCCGTGGGATAGAATTCCACAGAGCGTGCGTGACGCTACTGTTGCAGCAGAAGATGCTAATTTTTACAACCACCGCGGAGTCGATGTAAAAGGCATCCTTCGTGCATTTATTGAGAACCTCAAGGAGGGGGAGCTTTCGCAGGGCGGGTCAACAATCACTCAGCAGCTTATTAAAAAAGCGCTTCTTGGAGATCAGAAAACGTTCTCTCGTAAAATTCGTGAGGCAATGCTCGCGCTTGAAATTGAGCGCCAGTTCACAAAGGACCAGATCCTTGAAATGTACTTAAACCAAATCCCCTACGGATCAAATGCCTACGGCATCGAAGCTGCGAGTCACACATTCTTCAAAAAGCCCGCAAGCGATCTCACCGCCGCGGAGGCGGCGCTCCTCGCCGCCCTCCCGCAGTCTCCGTCGCGCTTATCTCCGTATGGATCCTACACTGATGATCTTTTTGCACGCCAGGCGTATGTTCTTCGACGCATGCATGAGCTTTCCTTCCTAAGCGACGAGGAGTATGCGGCGGCGCAGAGCCAAGAGCTTGTATTTACTCCAAAAGGAACGACGATTTCGGCTCCCCACTTCGTTATTATGGCCCGCGAGTACGTCTTACAAAAGTACGGCGAAGAAACAGCTCAAAGTGGTGGGTTAAAAATAATCACATCCCTTGATGCCTCGCTTCAAAAAACCGCGGAAGAGCTTGTAACGAAGCACGGGGATGTGAATGAGAAAAAACACGGTGCAACAAATGCAGCGCTTGTTGCCATCGACCCAAAGACTGGCGACGTACTCGCGCTTGTTGGTTCGAGAAACTACTTTGATGTCGCTCGTGAAGGAAATTTCAATGTGGCCACAGCTCTCCGTCAGCCAGGATCTTCGTTTAAGCCCTTTGCGTATGCGGCCGCTCTTCAGAGGGGGTATCCTGATGGCACCGTTCTCTTTGATGCAAAGACGGAGTTTAATCCCCTCTGTGGCCCAGAAGCAACGCAACGCAAAGACTCTCGCGGGAATAATTGCTATCACCCACAGAACTACGACGGGCGGCATCGCGGTCCCGTTTCATTGCGCCAGTCACTCGCCCAATCGCTTAACACCACATCTGTAAAAACTCTCTATCTTGCAGGCATTCAAGAAACCATCTCCCTTGCAGAGCGTATGGGTATTACAACGCTCCAGGATCGATCTCGCTTTGGCCTCGCTCTCGTCCTCGGTGGCGCTGAGGTCCGCCTCATCGATCTCGTTTCTGCATATGGCGTTTTTGCTAACGACGGATTACGAGCTTCGTGGGGACTTGTAAATCGTATAGAGCGTGCGGATGGAACTGTTTTAGAAGAACGCGCTCCACAAGCAACACGAGCGCTCGATCCACAAGTCGCCCGAATGATATCAGATATATTATCAGATAATGCTGCGCGGGCTCCCGTGTTCGGGTCTTCAAGCCCCCTCGTTATCAGCGGAAGACAGGTTGCGGCAAAAACAGGAACAACTCAGGAAAATAGAGATGCGTGGATTGTTGGATACACTCCGTCCCTCGTCGTTGGCGCATGGGCTGGAAACAATGACAACACTCCCATGAATCGAACGGGTACGGGTGTCGGTGTTTCCGCGCCTCTTTGGAATGAGTTTATGCGCACGGCGCTCTCTGGGAAGCCCTCAGAGACGTTTATTCCCCCAGACCCAATGTCCTCTGACAAAATGATGCTCAACGGTCTCTGGCAGTCTTCTGATGGGTCAGGCAGCGCATCTGGAGTACACTCTATCCTCTACTACGTTCAAAAGAACAACCCCCTGGGACCTGAGCCTATAAATCCAGATTCTGACGACCAGTTTAAGAATTGGGAGCGTGCGGTGCAGTCTATGTATACACCCTCGCTATAAGGAGCGCGAAACGCGAATCGATATCCGGTATCCTGAAAAAGAAAGCCTCTCTAGTTCGTATTGAATTTTAGGAAGAAGGAGCGTGAGCTCCTGCGCATATACACTTTGAGGCACAGAGAGGACGATGTGTTTATTCTCGTTATCGAGTGAGCACTGTACTCTTTTTTCCAACAAGGGACTTTCTTGTTTATAGATCTCCTGAAGAAGGGTGTAGATCGCCGTCTCGTCCTTCATGTGACGAGTATATGAGGTGAGCTTTTTTGAAAGAATATATTGGATTGATCGCGCCATAATCCTTATGTCCTCAGTGGCATAATAATATACTGGGTGCCTTCTTTTTCTTGTGTTGGTTTAAGGATGATGGGACTCATTGCGCTTGTAAACTCTATAACGAGAGCGTCTGTCTCTATTACCTTTACGCCATCAAGTATGTAACGAAAGTTTGCAGAAATAGAGAAACCGTCACCTTGTATGGTGGTGGGTATCTTTGTCTCTACTTCCCCTCTCTCACTATTTTTTGCCTGGATAACGCACTCATCTTTTTCAGCTCTAATAAGAATATCTGAGATACGGGAAGAAAAGAGTCCTCCTAGCTTAATTGCCTGCTCGAAGTCTCCTTTTTGTACTAAGAGCTTGCTTTGTGGGCGCTCGGGAATGACGCGCGTATAGTCTGGATATACTCCATCAATGACGCGCGTAATACAGACACATGAGTCGTGCACAAATGCTACTTGGTGCTCGTGAATAAACACGCTTATATCCCCCTCGAGGTCTCCGGCAATACGAGAAACCTCTATAACGGCCGATCGCGGAATAATAACGTGCGCTTCGCGAGATGCTTGTGCTGAAATCTTTTTCTCCACAAGACGGAAGCTATCTGTTGCCGCAACAATACACTCATTGGGAGTGAACCGCATATACGCCCCCGAAAGCTCTGGGCGCGCGTCGGAGAGCGCCATTGTGTCGTGAGTGACTTGAAGAAGTTTTTGTAAATCTAGCGCACGCAGGGTGCACACTTTTCCCTCGGTGATGGTAGGAATAATAGGAAAATCCTTTGCATCAACTCCTAGTAGTGTTGTTCGTGCGTTTTTTCCTTTAATCACAATCTTCTGTTCTTTTACAGAAAGCTCAAAAACATCGTCGTGAATACTGTGAAGAAATTCGTGGATAACCTTTCCAGAGACCGCAATACTTCCCTCTTCATCGACGCGCGCGCCAAGTGTGGCGGTGATGCCTACTTCAAGATTTGTGCCAACGCATTCAATTTTTCCTGGACGCGCGCGAATAAGTACATAAGAAAGGATTGGGAGCGCGCCCGCCTTAGCAGTTGTTCTTTCAACATAGGAGAGTGCTCTTAGAAAATGGTCCCGGGAAAAATGTGCTTTCATGGCGTAGTAATTACTATAGTATATATACAGACTATTATCATTATTATAGAGAGCTTCTTCGGTGAATAACTCTGTGTATAACAATTCTTTCTGAAGGTATTGTGTGGGTTTTTATCTACGTTGTTCTTGTGGATAGGGTGTGTAAATGGTGGTGGTAGGGTGAGGAATGAGCGGGAGAGATGCGGGATATCTTTCCTACTTTCTTACAATGTACTACCACCATCACCCACCTACACACAGGCATATCAACAAGATACGCACTACTTCATAAGTGAGTCATTATAGACTCGCTCCCGAATGAGGGTGAGCTCTTGTTTTATTGATTCATCCTCAGACTCTTCTTTTTTTATCTTTTCACATGCATGGATAACAGTTGAGTGATCTCGCCCTCCAAGCTTTGCTCCAATTTCAGGGAATGAAAGCTTTACTTCTTCTCGGAGAAGGAACATAGCAATTTGTCTCGGTTTTACAACCTCCTTTTTTCTACTCCGCTTCAGGATGTCGTTCTGAGAAATACTATAAAAATCAGCAACCGATTTTAAAATTGATTGAGGGGATGTTTTACGATAAGGAACGCTAAGATATGCGGTGAGAATATTTTTCACCTCTTTTACGTCGGGGAGTTTGTTATATATCTGCGCAAACGCGAGGACTCGATTGAGCGCGCCCTCAAGCTCGCGGACATTTTTTTGAATATGGGTAGCAATATAGATAAGCACTTCATCGTCTGCCGCGTACCCTTTTTCAGCGCACTTTGAGCGGAGAATGGCGAGGCGGGTTTCAAAATCAGGCATTCCAATATCTGCCATCATCCCCCCCTCAAAGCGAGAGCTAAGACGTTCCTCGAGTGTAGGGATTGCTTTTGGGAGACGATCAGACGTAAGGATGACTTGCTTATTTCGGACATGGAGCTCATTAAAAATAGAAAATACAATTTCCTGAGTCTTATCTTTTCCAGCGATGAATTGAATATCGTCAATAATAAGAAGGTCGAGACGCGCATAAGTGTTTTTAATATCTTCAATAGTTCGCAAACGAATGCTTTCAAGAATAGTTGCCGTTAGTTTTTCTGCTGAGATATAGAGCACACGGCGCTGTGGATTTTCTGTAAGAAGCTTATTCCCTACCGATTGTACAAGATGTGTTTTTCCAAGACCAACACCACCATAGAGAAATAGTGGGTTGTAGAGTTTTCCTGGATTTTTTGCTACAGCCTGCGCCGCTGCAAATGCGAGCTCATTATTTGATCCAACAATGAAAGACTCGAAAGAGTACTTTCTATTGAGGTGTGTCGTTTTGTCGACGTCCGAGCTAATTTGAGCGCTGTTTTCCTCAATCTCCTTCTCGAGAATAATTTTTGAAATGTCTTGCTTTGTAATGTCCTGCTTCGGTTGTCCAATAATATAGCGAACATCGCGCACTTCTGGGGCGTGTTTTCTAATAAGCTGAATAATGTTTTTGTGAAATTTGTTTTCAAGCCACTCTCTCACAAATCCATTCGGGACACTCACAAAGACACCGTTCTGATCGCGAGAGACTATTAGGGTGTTTTTAAACCAGGTTGTAAAGTGTGCGCGAGAAAGAGATAACTCCATTTCAGCGAGAACTGCTTTCCAGAGTTGCTCATTCGTCATTTGCATGGAGGGTGGATTCAAACAAGACCGTGCTCAACACTACCGCGCTCTTTAGAAAGCACAACTCAATACAAAGTTGATAACTTGTTTATAACAGGTGGAGAATCGCTGTAAATATTGACGGGTAATTTTATACGTTGTTTCATCGCGTTTGACCCAGGTTTATCCGCTGTGGTATTCTACTACCACATGAAATCAACACTGTTTCGTCCTAAAAAGACAAAGCGGAAGCGTAAGCACGGCTTTATCACCCGCATGCAGACCGCTTCGGGCCGCAAAGTTCTCGCCCGCCGCCGCGCAAAGGGTCGCGCCCGTCTTTCGGTCTAGGCTATGTCTCGGCGAATTGTTCGCTTTGGATCTGAGCGCGCGGTGCGCCTTTTTCTTCGCTCAACGCCGAGCGTGCGGGCGGGGTCTGTGCAAGGGTGGTGCGCGCGAGACGGAATGTCTCGCCTTGCCATTATTGTTCCGGCTAAAATAGCTCCACGCGCAGTGGATAGAGCGCGCCTTCGTCGCGTCGTGTGGACTGCGGTTCAGGGCATGCGGGAAGAGGGTCTACAAACCGCGTCGCTTTCTATTAGAATTGTGAGCTCCTCCGAATCGCTACCAAAAGATCTTCAGGCCTTATTTCAAAGCTTTCTATGAGGTATATTCCCCTCTTTCTCATTCAAGCGTATCAACTGATCTCTCTTATTCTGTGGAGCGCGCGCATCGTTCCCATTCCAAGCGGATGTCGATTTTCTCCAACATGTAGCGAGAGGCTGGCTCTAGAGATTCGCTCCCGCGGGACGATGCGGGGCATAAAGGCGGCACTCCCCCAGCTTTCGATGTGTCATCCCCTAACGCGACCCACCATTCATCATAATGTTTGAAACCCTATTACATAAACCAGTCGTAAACTTACTCATCGGCATTACGGGGAGTATCTCAGGGGGCTCTCTTGGGGCTGCTATTATTCTCCTTACGATTGGTGTTCGTGTTCTTCTCGCTCCGCTTTCTATAAAAACGTTGAAATCTCAACAGAAGCTTCAAGAGCTTTCAGATAAAACAAAAGTAATTCGAGACCGGCACGCGAACGACCCAGCGGCTCAAAATGAAGCAATTCTCCAACTCTATAAAGAACACAACATTAACCCGCTCTCCGGGTGCCTTCCCCTCCTCATTCAATTCCCGCTCATTATCGCCCTCTATAAGGGGTTTCTCTCCGTTCTGAGTGGCACATATGCCACACTTCTCTATTCCTTTACACCTCAGCCAGAGCAGTTAGTAACTACGCTTTTCGGAGTGCTTCTTACGGCTCCTCATCACGGCCTTGCTATTGCGGCGGGTCTTGCCCAACTTGCCCAACTTTGGATGAGCTCCCTTTCCCAGGCGCCATCATCAACGCCAAACCCGCTTCAGTCGAAACAATTTCTCTTCCTCTTCCCTGCCCTCGTCGTGGTTATTGGGTGGAATTTACCCGCCGGCCTCTCGTTGTATTGGATTATTTCAACCCTTCTCTCGATGGCAGAGCAGCGCTATGCTCGCCTCACCGTAGGTCGCTAAGAGGAACTTTGTATATTCCTACCCCACTCGCAGGAATGAGAAAGACGTGAGTCTCGAGGGTGTTGATCACAAGAGTTTGTACCCCCATAGTGCGTACGTTCTGAGAAGATATCTCGGCGACCTTTTTTGTTTTCGGTGTATAGGAAGCGAGTGTTGCGGAGTGCCCCTCTTTAGATACACAAAGTATTTCTGAAGCATCCTTCCTCCAGGCGCACGAATCTGGTGTGGCGGGAATTTTTGTTTCCAGAGTTTCTGATGGAGTTGTTATAAAAAGTCCCACTTGGACGTTTCCGCTTTCCGCCGTGTGCGCCACGGATGTTCCGTTGGGCGACCAAAGAGTTTCCAGGTTTGTGTGGTGTGCGATAATGCGCCGCAGCGTTCCGTCTTTATGTACAAGAAGCACGTCTCGTGAACGCGTTGCTTGGTTGGTGGTGATGAGCGCAAGAGATTCTTGCTGGGGCCAAAAAAGATCTCCAGAGCCTGTGCGTGTTTTTGTCCACTCTACGCGCTCCGCTCCATCAAGCTTTTGAGTGAAGATTCCTCCGGGCTCGAGCGTTGCTATTGAGAGTCCATCAGGAGAGAAGGTCGCCGCGAGGGCCCCAGAAATGGGAGTTGTCTTCTGTTCTCCAAGGCGTACGAGACGGAGTTGTTCGCCCTGGGGCGTGCGGACTCTTGCGATGAGGCTCGTTTTAAGTGGCGACCAGCGCACGGCAACGAGGTCTGGGATGCGTAGCGAGAGAGGTACCTCTTCTTTTGTCTCAGCGTCTACGCGGTAGACGCGCCCAGAGGGAGTGTCTACAAAAAGGATTGACGTGCTCGTTGGTCCCGCGGTCATAAATGAGACGGTTCGCTCTGTGATAAGGGCGCCCGATTCCTCTTTGGGTTTTTGCGCAGGTGACCCTTGAGGAATGCGCGCGGCACTTCGCTGGAGGAGTATTGCAGTCCCGGATCCGGCCGGCACATTAAAAAGATACCAACCCAGCCCGCCAGAGGCAGAGAGCGACAGGGCTATAAGAGATAAGAGGAGGGTCCTTTGATTCATGGAGACTGTTTCTTCTGCTGTTGTGTTGGGACTGTGATACCGACCTCTTTAACCGTTCTTTCTGCCGCGCTGCGCACTGCGGGGATTTGAAGCGCCGGAGCAACTGCGCTGGCTCCATCTACAACTCGCGATACCGCTTTTTGTACAATAGTGCGCGACGAAAGGTACGTCCAGATTAACACAATGCTTCGGATCGGAAGAGCTGAAGGAAGCGTGGGTATTTTTTCAATACCTGCCGCGATGAGGAACCGGCGCATCTGCGACTTTGATGCAGAGGTAACGCTAAATAATACATAGAGGAGAATGTCGGCGCAGAGACCAACAAACCATCCGAGGGTGCCACCAGTAAAAAACTCAGCCGCGTCTGCAGGTATCGCAAGAAATGTGAGGCCGAATAAAAAACTAATAAGCCCCATCTTTTTTTCCTCGCTCTCCCCCACTTCCTCACCCACCCCCTCTTGCGTATTTTGGGATTCTGCAACAGCTCGCGCAAGCGCTTGAGCTCGTCGAGCCTCGTCTATGAGTTCTTCGCGCTGCTCTAAGTCTTCCATGGTTATGACGCGTTCAGCTGTGCCCACTCTTTTTTAGCTTTTTCAATCTCAAGGAGTTGTCGGGGGTCTGATGTGATCACCTGGTCTTCCGCGTATGAAGCAACAACGCGGATACCGATATGGCTTTGCCCCAAGAAGAAGAGTCCAAAACCAACGCGAGCTTCAAGGAGATAGTATTTTTCTGCATCAGTAAGGTTGAAGGTTTCTTTTACTACCTCTATAGCCGCGGTTGATTGCTTCATGAGGATTTGAATCGAAGAGTTTGTTACTATCGCCTTACCCTGCGGGCTCGCCATAAAGTCCGGGATATCCTGCGATATGGTGGTGAGACCAACATAGTATTTGCGGCCACGCTTTGCGATATTAAACAAGAACTCAGCTCCGACTGGGTATTTCATAAGCCACCACGCCTCATCAACAACAAGGATGCGTTTCTTAAGCTCTCGCCGCACCTGTGTCCAAACGTGATTAAGCACGAGATACATTGCGATAGGACGAAGCTCCTCTTCCATATCACGAATACCAAAGACAATGAGCTGGTTGTTAAGAGAGACGTTTGTTGGGCGATTTAAGAAGCCGCCAAACGTACCCTCAGTAAACTTTTTCAGGCGCGTTGCCATTGCTTCTGCGCCGGTCATACCTTCAAGGATTTGCTGGAGATCTCCGAGCACTGGCGCTGGAGCCTTTGAGAAGTCTACTTCAGCAGAAATGTCGCGGATTGCGTATGTTTGGATGAGCGCCTCATCGAGGAGTGAGTCTTCTTGAGGCGTGAGTTGGCCTAGGAGAAGCTTCATGAGGCCCGCAAGGTTAAGAATGTGTGAATGGAATACGTCTGCCGGGGATTCTCCCGGGAGCAGCGCAGGAAGATCGAATGGATTAATGTGCTGGTCCGAGTTAATAGAAATGCGTACGTTCGTGCCACCAACTGTTTCCGCAAGGAATCGGTACTCGTCTTCTGGGTCGATCACAATCACCTGAGATCCAAACATCAAGGACCGTAAAATCTCGAGCTTGACCGTGTAGCTCTTTCCCCCACCAGAGGTTCCGAACACAACGGCGTTTGCGTTCGGTAAACTAAAGCGATCAAAAAGTACGAGAGAATTATTATGAGTGTTTATGCCATAGAGAATGCCGGTGCTTGAGGTGAGGTCAAATGAGGTAAATGGAAAAACCGATGAGAGAGGCTCCGTATTGAGCGACGTTCGCGCCTCAATTTTATCTTCATGGAGTGGAAGGGTGGTAAGAAAGCCATCGAGCATACGGAACGTTGTCTGACGTGTTGTAATGAGCTGGTATTCAAGGAGGCTACGCGCCTTACTTTCAGACTCATCTAACTCCTTGACGCTATTTTCAAAAAGCGTGACATACACACCAAGTTCAAAGAATTTATCTGTACCCTGTTGGAGGCGGTCGCGAAGCTCTTCGATGTCTACCATAGCGGTCTCGAGCATTGGGTCACGCACCTTTCCTTTTGCCGTGTCTTCAATCACTTGAGACTGTAGGCGCGTCAGCTGATTACGAAGCTCTTTCAGCACGGCCGACGTCTCTTTTGGGACAACATAAATACCAATATCGAACGTGCGATCAAGGTTAATAAGCGGCGAAAGCCAGCTTGTGTGTAAATAGCGCGGGAATGTGCCGAGAAAAAGAGTTCGCGCAAAACGATCCCCTATTTGGATATAGTTGGGAGTGACCTGAATGCCGGATGGCGCAACGCTATCGGCGATCTTTTGTTCTTGTGCGTTGGTCATAGGTTTGTTTTCTGCAACTCTGTGCGCTCTTTTGGATTGTACCACTCAGTAAGGAGTGTGCGGAGTTCTTCCTGCCCTAATATTCTGCCACGAACCCCAATGCTTATAAGGCCACTGATCAAAAGCTCTGCTCGCTGTGCGAGCTGGTTCTTATATGTTGCGAATTGTTGATCGTCAAACTGCGGTGCCGCGCTACTGGCTGTGCGGAATACATTTTTTATACTCGCAAAAACTCCTTGAGATCCCGAAAGCTCAAGAACATAGAGCGGGATGACGATATAAAACTGCTTCGTCATAATATTAGAAAGCGTTGAGAGCTCTTGTATAAACTTTGCGTACTCACTCGCCTGTATGCGCAGGAGTTCGTTTTTTTGTTCCCCCACAATTCTCTCTACGTCCGCAATGTATGTGTCGAGCGAAAGTTTTCGGGAATTTACCACTATCTCTATAGGAAAATCGACTGAGTTTAAAATGCCCTGAAATCCCTGGAGAATGGCGGCCTGCTCGTCTGGCGAGCGAAGCTCGAAGTTTACTGCGCTCACATCAAGAACGGTGCGGAGTGAGCCGTTTGCGAGCACAATAACGCCATCTCGGATATCTGCGACGTTGACGATTGTTTTAGTGGACTGTTCCGGCATTATTTATAGAGATACTTTTTAGGATTTAAGCCATACGAGAGCGCATATGCTACATAGTTGATGAGCGGCATGTCTTCAACTTTCAAGAACGCAAATGCGAGCGATGTAAACGCGGCAAGAGCTGCGACGGCCACAAAAGCAATACCGTTCAGAAGTGCAAAGGAGATAAAAATGATAGAACCCCCCATGGCGACCCACAAAAATTGGCGAAGCGTAAACGGGCCGACGAGGCGCGGTTCCGTTTCAATAAATTGTGGGACTTGGAATCGAGCCATAATGCATTATACCCCACTTCTGTCGCGCAGATCGACGATATTGTTTGTTGCGGGTGCGCTGGGCTTTTTTGAAACGCCAAGAAGAGAAAAAATAAGCTCTATCCCCGGTTGTATAGTAGCGCTTGGAATGCCACGCCGCGCAAGAAGTGCGGCTACCTGTTCTTGGGGTAGCGTGTGGACAGCCGTCTCGCGCATCACAAAAGCGATTTCTTCAACCACATCGTATTCAAGGTCATGTTGGTCGCCGAATGCGACGAGTTTTTCAGCGGTCTCAGGCGCAGTGAGGGCTGTTTTTATTGTTTCGGGAAGGTCGCCGAATGCGACGATAAACGCATCACGAGAGTGCGCGTCCTCAGAAAGGCGTTTTGCGAAGTATGGCGTAACAATAGGATAGAGAAATGGTTCCATGGGCTATAGTCGAATAGGAATGCCGATGGCGAAGAGCTTGGGAGCGATGTTTGAATCAGGCGCCGTGAACTTCTGGTGGATTTCTTGCTGTCTTTCTTTTGCTTGCACTAGGGCCTTTCCCTTCAACTTTACGCTCGCGCTAGGGAGTGGCGCGCTTACTGGGCCGAGCTCATTGGCGAGAGCTCGATACTCAGCGACGTCAGCCCAAAATTCTATTTTTCTTCGCTGCTCAGGCGTGGCTCTTTTTATAATGCCGCCGATGCGTCCACGATCGCTCTCAAGAACCTTAAGGAGCTGTGTGATAAATGTTTTATTCTCTGCTTTTGGTTCGAAGAGGTCTCGTGGCAATTCGCGCAGCGCTTTGGAATCAAGTCCAGAGAGCGCCGCTTCAAGACCTTGCTCAAGTTGTGTCTGAATGGGTAGCGGCTGCCTCGGTCCAATAAAGTCTTCTGGCTCGTTCGATACTTCGCGCAACTTAACTCCCTCAACGTTTTTAAGGGTGATATAGTCTTTCGTCTGCGCAATACCCTTCTCATCTTTCTCTTCGTAGGTTTGGCGCAGAATCTGCCTTTCTGTGGTCCAGTTCGGATCTTTTTTCTTCGCTTTCTTG
The DNA here is from genome assembly GCA_038061995.1 of Patescibacteria group bacterium. GTDB lineage: Bacteria > Patescibacteriota > Minisyncoccia > 2-02-FULL-40-12 > GWA2-44-9. Next base: position 23,480 of record JBBTYA010000011.1, read on the forward strand.
AGAAGGTCTTTTACGCGGTCGCGTGCAATTTCTGTTTTTTGCTCAAACTCGATAATGCGCACCTCTCGTTGCTGGGGAGCCTCCCCGTCTCTGACCTTAAGTAGCTTCTCATCCCCTCCCGAGATCTGCGCCATGAGTTCGAGCGCCTTGTTGAGGTTTGGCGCGCCGGCAATCTCTCCATCCTCAACCTGCTTATTCACTTTTTCAGCGATCCTATCACCAAATGCTTTCGCGGCACGCGGAGAGATCTCTGCATATTTTTGATACACCTCGCGCATGCCATCAAGAGAGAGCTTCCCTTTATCAAGAAGAATCTGCGCAGCGGCAAACGTTTCTGGATCTTCGTAGTTTTTCTTTCGCAGAGTGTCGCGGAGCGCCTCGATGGAAACATCTTTATCTTGGAGTGATTTCTTTTCCTCCCCAATATTCTTTGCAAATTGTGACTCGCTTAGGCCAAAGCGGCGCGCCCACGTCTTTGTGCTGTCTTCAACCCCCTTCTCCCCTTTTGGCATAATCTTGCGTATTCCGGGCGTGTCGTAGAGCTTATCAAAAGTCTTGCCGATTCCGCCAGGAATCTGCCCTTTGAGGCCGCCCTTCTCAATTTCTTTTACTTTGGCCTGCCACGCGCGCTGAGCACCCGTAATACCAAGCGCGTCGTAGGTCATCTGTTTTGCTTTTGTCGCGCCCCACACGGCTCCAGAGCCCGCCACAACGCCGCCACTGATAGCAGCTGCGGTTCCACCAAGGAAGATGAAGCCAACGAGGAGGTAGAAGAAAATGACTCCAAACGCAAATCCAAAAATACCATTTGAACCGCTATACGTTTCTGTTACGGCAATGATTTCTTTTTGCTGAGCCAAAGTATAAAGACCCACGTAAAGAGCTAGAAGGAATATGGGTAGAAATGTGTTCCACTTTATAAATTCACTCACCCATCGATCCCAGATCTTTTTCTTTAGGCTTGGGATAAGATATGCAAAGAGTGCGACGGGAGAAGCTATAAGAAGAATCCAAAGTATAGGAACTCGGATAAGCGAGAAGATAACCGCAATTAAAAACGATATAGCAACAAAGGAAAGGAGAAATATGGAGAAGAAGGCCTGAGGAATTTCCGCTGTATTTTCGTAGAGGTTTTGGTTTGATATTTTGAAATGCTCTTCAATGTTGAGAGACGAACCAACGCGTTTCATAGCATCCTGCGTGCTGGCGAGTATTGTGGTGCTAATAGAATCAAAAATCTCGACACCAGTAATGGTAATTGCGAAACTAAAATTCATGAGGATTGCCACGGCAAGCACTTGGGGCAGCATCTTTTGGATGGTGTAATTTGGCCATATTTTTAAAATAGTGGCGTATGCCATAGTCACCATAGCAAGAATAAAGAGCATATTTACAAAATTGCGCGCGAGTACCCAAATATCACGAACAAAAGTATATTCGTGCGCCTTTGTTGAAAGGATGATTGACCATTCGAGGAACCCCGCTAATAGAGCCGTGGTAGCCCCAACAAGCTGTCTTAGTGTGACAAGAAGGTAGAGAATCGTTTTCTCAACCGCATTAAAAGTAATTTCTCCAATGTCTAAAAGGCCTGCCGCCGCTGGAGATGGTGCCCACAAGAGCGTACCCACAAAGACCAGTGTGCCAAGGAGGGCTATCTTTTTTATGAAGGCCAGTTTCATTAAAATTGCGGTGGGATGCAGATCGCATTCGGAATAAAGCGACGAATGAATCCTGTCCCGTTCTCGCGGAGGGCTGAAATGTCTGAATTTTCTTGGAAGTTGTCTCCCGACCGATACATGTTCACCTCTTCTCCGTCGTGCTGTGCCGTGAACCCAGCAGTACGCATTTCGTTAATGACTGCGGCGTGAAATTTCACTGCGTTCACGTCTCCGGGAGCCGCAATCTCACCTGGGTTCCCAGGGTTGAGCCCTACATCCTCTCCTGCTCGCGCTCTATCTTGCACGCGATCAATAGCAAGCGAGAGCTCGTCAAGATATTGGAAGCGCGCCTTAAAGAGCTCATATGCCGGATCCCCCGGTCCGCCCGTGGGCTTACACTCACATCCGGGGCCACAGTTTGGTTGGGGAGGGGGTGATGTAGATGGTAGCGGGCTCGTCGTGTCACAGAATTCCGGATCATTGACAGGGTCACATACAGGAGGTGGCGATGCGACGTTATAATCACTCGCCTCTTCTGTGTCATCGAAAATGCGTGCGATGAGGCGGTTTCCGATGTTTTTTACGAGGAGCTCCCCTTTTTCATCGACGATCGTGACCCAGCTTACTTCTCCCGCATATCGTAAGTTGTCTATATTACTTACCGTTGTTCCCGGGGTTTTTATCTTTGCGTATACGAGACAGCCGGTATTAAAGAGTCCTGGCACCAAACAGCTTGATTCTTTTGTCTCGCCGCGCACGCCACGGAATCCTTGGTTTGCGATCACCTCATTCATTTCGGCGTCTTCCACCGTAGCAACTTGGCGATTCATCTCATCTCGGAGGATCGCTTGAAGTCCGGACGGATTGTTTTGTGGTTCAGAAAAAAGTTTGTAGACCGTATCCCAGCCTCCTGCGCCGACGAAGTCTTCCGAGAGCTTATCTAAGGTGAAACCTTCGGGAAGCGTACAGCGCGTTGCTTGATCAAGCGCCCGGTCCCCTACTCGTGGGTTAAGAAGGTTTGAGGCAATACGCCCCTCGTGCTGAGGAAGTACTGAATATGCATCGCGTGCCCCCTGCTTGAGATAGTCGCACACAGCTTGCGATGATTCTGATGTTGCGTTTGCGAGAACGACGCGGAAAATTTCTTCACCGCGGCGTTTTGAGCTTAGCTGGAATTCGCGCCAGTTGGTGATGAACGTTTCGGCGCCGTCGGGGCCACGCTTGCGAACGATCTCCTTAAAGTTGTCGAGGATGTCATCGAGGGCTCCGCGTGCAAGGCAGCGTTCAAACATCGCCTGCTGCCGCTCAATGGCTCGAAAAATATCAGAGCGCGAGAGTCCCCCGCCACCAAAAATACTACCCAACCCGGGAACGACGGCATTGAGGAGTACCCCAATCCCAACCTTGATAGCTTGTTTTACAATGTCGCCTACCACTGCTTTTCCCGCACTAATAGTACATCGAGCGATCGTTTGTTGGGAGGAATTTATAAATGTTCCAAGGTCTACCGCTTGGGCGACCTGGATAGTGGCAATGTTTGCAAAAAGGATAGCGATACTTATCCCAAGTGCGGTGATTTTTGTGGCGAGAGCTTTCATTGCTTTTTATATATCGAGCTAAACAGGGCTAAGGCATCTGGGATGTCGATAAGAGTAATGCGCGTAATACTTGATGCTGCAACGATATATTGCAGGGGGTCGGCGATCATCTTCTCCCCACTCGCGTAATATTGGCGGACCTGCTTTAAAAGGGTGAGTAGCTTATCGTGCCCTTGGAGATAGGTGCTTGGAACAATAATTGATTCAAGCTTAGTGATCTGGGCGTCGAGTGTCGAAAGGTCTGTGGCGGCGAAACGCGTGAGTCCTTGTCCTCCGTCTTCTGCGTCTGCAACGGCGACAAGAAATCGCTCATATATAGTCGGATTTTCTTCCGCGATAATTTTTAAAATCGGACTGATTGCTTTTGCATATGCTTCAATGATTGCAGGAGTGCTTGGAGTGGTTCGTAAAGAGTGTGGAGTGATCGGCGGAATATTGAGCTGCACCTGAAGAAGAATGTCGTCGACAATAGCGTTTGCCGCTTCGTCGGTGATATCGCCCGATTCGGTCGTTGCGCCACTGGCGAGCGCTCCTAGTACAAGATTCGTTGTACGCTCAGTCACATTCCCCTGTCCCTGGTATGGAAGCGCGTCATCGGGTCCCGGGATAAGCGGGTCTCTCCCCGAAACGGTTTCTTCGCCGTCTTTAAATCCGTCTCCGTCGGTGTCGGGGTTTTGGTAGTCGGTTCCCCAGAGCGCCTCTTCTTTGTCGGGGAGCCCGTCGGCGTCTACGTCTGAAAATTGAGGCGTTGGCGAGGGCGCTGCTGCCGAACGAGTGAGCCCTAACGATGCCCGCTCTGCCGCATCTCGAACAGCGGTAAAGAAAAAGGTAAAAGCCCCGATTGTTCCCAGGGTGAGTACGGCGATCGTGATCGTCGCCTGTTTATTCATTCGTGCAAAGCAATAACCCCAGACCGTGCAGGTTTTGCTCCTTTTAGTATACGCCACATCTACCCTTTTATGTGGCCGTTTTGTTGATAGGCGGAACTAAGAAATCTGGAGACTAGAAAAGAGCGTTTTCCAATCCTCGCAGGAGAGCTCCTGGGCTCGTGAAGCGGCGGTTTTTTGAATTGTGGCGAGGTGCTGCTCAACGGTGCTTCGGGGTAGTGACAGGTGCTCGCCCAGTACGGCGGCGAGGTGCTTTCGAGGATGCGCAAACCCTGCGCGTACAAAAGCGCAGATGCCGTCGTGTGGGCGCTCGGCGTGGGGCGTGAGCTGGATGACAGATGAAAAAACGCGTGGTGCTGGGCGGAAGCTTCCTGGCGCAACATTCATGACGCGTGAAATGGTTGCAAAAAGCTGCGTACATACGGCAAGGATGTTCATGTGGGGCGGTTGTGCCATCATGCGCTCTGCCACTTCCTTCTGCACCATAAAAACGATAGTGCGTGGTCGAGGCCATGTTTCTAAAACAGTACGGAGGATGGCGCCGGTGATGTTGTAAGGAATATTTCCAACAACGCTATACGCTTCGTTTTTGTGAAGCGCTTGACGAGGGTCCCACGTCAACACGTCCGCAGTTTCAATGCGTACTGAGGGAGCATTGATAAAAGTAGCGGCAAGGTCGTGCGAGAGGGCGGGATCTTTTTCAATGGCAACGAGACGATGCGCACGCTGCGCCAGGTGTGCTGTAAGCGCTCCGGGGCCCGGCCCGATCTCAACGATGGCCTCGCGTGGCTCGGGCGCGAGCGCACTGATGATCGCGTTGCGCACGCCTTCGTTCACAAGGAAGTTTTGTCCGAGTGCTTTTTTTGCGCGGGGCAGGCTCATACGTCGTAGTGTAGCACTTCCTCATCTCCCCCGCCCTGACGCTCCCACTTAATAAGGTGCTCCGGGATTTCTCCTAAAAAGCGAGAAGGAATATTTGATTGCGTGCTCCCAAACATGCGACGAAAGCGCGCATATGAGAGAAAGAGGCGCTCTTTCGCACGCGTAATAGCAACGTAGCAGAGGCGGCGTTCTTCTTCGAGCTCGTGGGGCGAAGCAAGGGTGCGGTTGTGTGGGAAGAGGCCCTCTTCCATACCCACAACAAACACCACGGGGAACTCAAGGCCTTTGGAAGAGTGAATAGTCATGAGCGTAACGCTATTCGCGTCTTCGCGGAGGCGATCCGTTTCTTGCAAGAGTGAGATATGTTCTAGAAGCCCGGCGAGCCCGCTACTTTCCGGGCTATCAAACTTCTGTGCGACTGAAACAAGCTCGCGCACGTTTTCCATGCGCTCATCGCCTTCTTTGCTCGTTTTAGCGATAGTTGCACGCAGGTATGCTTCATAGCCAAGCGTTTTTGAAACATATCCAATGAGGGCACTTGGCGTAAGGTTTTTCGCCGCATCTGCGAATCCTGAGAGCGCTGCGGCGAGTTGTGTGATAGATCGCACTGCGCGCGGTGTGAGCGAGGCGGTTCCCGCAACACTCTCTGCCGCGACGATAAGGTCGCCGTCACTGGCGCGGATAATATGTTGGATGGTTGCGCCGCCAATGCCGCGCGCGGGAACGTTCGCAATGCGCTCGAAGCTTACGAGGTCAGCTGGATTCACTGCAACTTTCAAGTACGCAAGAATGTCTCTAATTTCTCGACGATCATAGAACTTTAATCCTCCAACCATACGATATGGGATGCCCGTGGTGATGAGCGCCTCTTCTATGGGGCGCGATTGTGCATGTGTGCGATACAGGACGGCGATATCTTTGCGCATGTGATTCCGCGCAAGGAGGCGCTGGATGTTGTCGGCAACGCGAAAGCCCTCATCGCGTTCATTAATCGCCTCTCGAATAGAGATGGGCTCTCCGTGCGTGTTCGCGGTCCAGAGCTCTTTAGGAATTTGAGACGCATTTTGCGCAATCATGTGCTGAGCCGCTGCGATGATGTTTTTTGTAGAGCGGTAGTTCTGCTCTAAGAGGATGACATTTGCATCAGGGTATTCTTTTTGGAAGTTAAGAATGTTGCGGATGTCTGCGTCTCGGAATAGATAAATAGACTGCGCATCGTCGCCGATGCAGAAAATGTTGCGATGCTGTGCGGCGAGCATAGTCACGAGCTGATATTGGTTGTGGCTTGTATCTTGGTACTCGTCAACAAGAATGTAGTGCCACTGCTTCTGATAGCGTTCCAAAATATCCGGATGCTCTTTGAGGAGGCGCACGGTAACGGAGATAAGATCATCAAAATCGAATGTATGCGCCTTGAGAAGTGTATCTTGATAGATGCGGAACACTCTCCCCACAATCTTTTCGAAGTGTTCTTTGGGCGCATAGGTGTCGGGCGTAATGAGCGACGTTTTGAGCTTTGATATCTTTGAGAGAATAGCCGCAGGGACGTATTGCTTTGGATCGAGCTCAAGCTCCGCGAGGGCGCTTTTTACAACAGAAAGCTGATCGTCGCGGTCTGCGATGGTGAATTGTTGGCGATACCCGACAAGATGCGCGTGCACGCGGAGGATGCGAAGGCAGATAGAATGGAACGTGCCCATTGCCGGCTCGCTTGGCATCGCGGGCATGAGTGCGCGCACGCGGTCCCCTATTTCCTTCGCCGCCTTATTCGTGAACGTGACCGCAAGAATAGATGCGGGAGGAATGCCATGTGCGATCAGGTATGCAATACGGTGAGTGAGGCAGCGCGTTTTTCCAGAGCCGGGGCCAGAGATAACAAGTACGGGCCCTTGTATGGCTCGCACGGCGTCCTGCTGCTTCTCATTAAGGCCTTTAAGAATATGCTCCACGGGAAGGGTGATGTGGTGGACCCAAGGAGATTCGAACTCCTGACCTCGTCAATGCGAATGACGCGCTCTACCAGCTGAGCTATGGGCCCTGTGATACTTATTCTTTTAATATACTCTACGAACTCAACGGGGCTTTTCTTGTGTTCATACAGTACACTGTCGGGCTGCCGAGAATCGAACTCGGTCTTCATGAACCCGAATCATGCGTACTACCGGCATACGCCAGCCCGACGGTGTACTGTATGTTTGAAAAAAGCCCGTTGTGCGCGAGTGCGCCCGCACACAACCTTCATGAACCCGAATCATGCGTACTACCGGCATACGCCAGCCCGACGGTGTGCCCAAAACCTCAGAGAAAGCGGACAAACTATACCTTTTTTTGAGGGAGTTTGGCAACTGGCTCTGCGGCCGAGACGTAGTACTTTTTCATACGTTCAGCCTCTTCCGCTTCGCGCGCGGCTTCAATTTTTGCTAAGTGAGTCCGAAGAGAGTCGAGCGGCATCTCGCCGTACTCTTTTGCAAGCGCAAGAAGCTGTTCTTTCGTGTTGTGTGCTGGAGTGTCGAGCACGTCGGCAAGGAGGCCGTTGAGTACAAGTCCCATGCGGGGCCCTGGTTGCATACCCAACTCTTGCATAAGCGTTTCCCCGTTGATGGCAAGCATTTTGACGGAGATGGGATCGCTCGATACCTTGTCTATCATGTACTTCAGGTGGCGTAGCTTGTAGGGCACTGCCTTGGGTGTGCCCGACCCAATGCGATCTCCTTCGCGCACGCGCAAGAGGTCGTCCATATTTTCTTTCCCCACTTTTGCGAGCAGGCGCCGCACAGAAGATTCAGTAACCTCTCCTACGTTGTAGTAGAACAAGTGATAGCGCACGAGCGTGGTGACGCGCTCGACAATGTCTTTTGAATATTTCAGGCGCAAGAGGATCGCTTTTGCCATGCGGCCCCCGACAACGTCGTGGCCATAGAATGTAGAATGGGTTCCCTCTCCCCGCTTCGTGCGGGGCTTGCCTACGTCATGGAGTAAGCACGCGAGACGAACGATGAGAGAGTAGTTTTGTTCCGTAGCGTATTTGAGTGCGCGCGCGTTGTGTTCCCACACCGTATAGATGTGGTGGAGGTTTTGAGAAACGCCAACTCCTTCGAGAAGCTCCGGAATGATATATCGAAGGAGGTCGGTCTCCTGAAGAAATACCACACCTTCATAGGCGCGAGGTGATGCAATAATTTTTGTAAACTCATCACGAATGCGCTCTACTGAAATAGCTTCGAGTGTCGGCCCGAGCTCTCGCATCGCGGCGAGCGTTTCCGGCTCGATGCCGTATCCAAGCTCCGCGCTAAGGCGCGCTGCTCGGAGAATGCGGAGCGCGTCTTCGCCAAAGCGTCCACGTGGATCCCCTACGGTGCGAATAGTGCCATCGCGAATATCTTTCTGCCCCTCGAATGGATCAATAATCGCGCCATCGTCCCCAAGCGCAATGGCGTTGATGGTAAAGTCGCGCCGTGAGAGATCTTCTTCGAGTGTTTGTGCAAAAGAAACTGCATCCGGGTGGCGACGGTCAGAGTAGGTGCCCTCAACGCGATATGGCGTTACCTCAACGAGCGCGAGTGTTGGATCTTCAGACCCCGTTTTTACACTAACGGTGCCAAACGTGTTCTCATAGACGTGTTCAGGGAAAAGCTTTTGGATATCTTCTGGGCGAGCGCTTGTAGTGACATCCCAGTCTTTGGGAGAGGCGCCACGAAGCATGTCGCGCACTGAGCCTCCCACTACAAACGCCTCAAAGCCAGCGCTTTTGAGCGTAGTGAGAACATTCTGAATGGGAGAAGGAATATTCATGCATGATGTGCCCTCGGTAGGAATTGAACCCACATCAACGCCTTAGGACGGCGCTGCTCTATCCGTTGAGCTACAAGGGCTCAGTGCCTGCGCGGGCGCTGCGCGAAATCGTTGCTATCCTAGCACTTTTGTGGTACTTTTTCAAACGTTTTCGGGCCGTTAGCTCAGCTGGTAGAGCGCCTCCATGGCATGGAGGAGGCCACCGGTTCAAGTCCGGTACGGTCCACACATTGTTTGCTGCTTGGGCGGATGTGCGTGGTATACTGCGCATATGTCTAATGGAAATCTCAACGTTCCCGTCCAAAAGCTCCCCCACCAAGAATCTGCACCAGATTTTCGCTCCTCATTCCAGTGGCGCGTTTTTCGTATCATGGCAGAGTTTGTTGATGGGTTTCAGTTCATCGCCGATTTTAAAAAGTCCATCACTATTTTTGGTTCTGCTCGCACACTTCCTGGCACGAAGTGGTATGAAGAGGCGCGCAAGCTCGGCGGCCTTCTCGCACAAGCTGGCTTTGGTGTGGTGACGGGCGGTGGCCCAGGTATTATGGAAGCCGGAAACCGTGGTGCCGCAGAAGCGAACGGAGAATCAATTGGCATTAACATCAAACTCCCCTACGAACAGCGTATTAACCCGTATGTGCGCAAGGCTGGCAGCTTTCACTACTTTTTCGTGCGCAAGGTCATTATGTCTTATTCGGCGTGGGCGTACGTCTATTTCCCTGGTGGCTTTGGTACGCTTGATGAATTTTTCGAACTGGTAACCCTCATCCAGACGCGGAAAATCTCAACCCGCATTCCTCTCGTGTTGGTTGGGCGTGAATTCTGGGAGCCGTTTGCCACATGGATCGATGAGGTGCTGTATAAAGAGCACGGCGCTATCGATAAAGATGACATGAGTATTTATCGCATCGTGGACACCGCAGAAGAGGCTTTCGAGATTCTCAAAGACGCTCCAGAGCGCCAAGAGTTCTAGCCCTCCCTTTTCTAGGGTACCTGTGGTACACTTGCCCAGTTTTGCGAATGGAGGGTTGGCCGAGTGGTTTAAGGCGCACGCTTGGAAAGCGTGTGGGCGCAAGCCCTCACAGGTTCGAATCCTGTACCCTCCGCAGTATGCAATCACGGAAGCGTGGCTGAGTGGTTGAAGGCACCACACTCGAAATGTGGCATGGGGGTAACCCCATCGGAGGTTCGAATCCTCCCGCTTCCGCCAGTGCTTAGTGTGGTATGATGTGATATGGCTCGCATCGTTAATCTTCGTCAGCAAACGGCGCCACAAAAACAAGATGCGCCACAGGCGCCGTTGCGCCCACGTCCGTTTATGCGTCAGCGACCCGCGGTGTATCAGCCCCAACGTCCAGACCCCGCCCCCCTGCCACCTCCCCAAGAAGCGCTTCCAATACAAGAGCAGTTACAAGACCAAAACTTACTTTCGTGGAATGTGCCCGCACAGATTTCTGGGCCGCGCACCTATCTTCTCCCCGGAGGGCTCTCTGCGGGAGCTGTCGCATCGTGGCTTGCGTTAGGTGATCCCACGCTTGTAGCGTTGTGTGGCGTTGCGGCCGCGTCTACATTTCTTGTAAGTCGCGGTGACGCGCGCCTCTCGGTAGAGCTTTCTGATACGGCGCTGATTTTGGGAAGCCGCATCGTCCCCTATACATCGCTCGCCGGGTTCTGGGTGCACTATGTTCCCGGCGGTGAGAAGGAGTTGATTTTTCACCCAAAACAGTGGTATGCTCCCCTCTTAGTTATTCCACTGGGTGACGCAGACCCTGTGGCGGTGAGGGGGTTCCTCGCTGAAAAATTGATTGAAAAAGAAGTAACGCCATCGCTTTCTGCCGCCATTGCAAAGCGGCTTGGATGGTAACACTGCCCTCGTCGTTCAACGGATAGGACGCAAGATTGCGGATCTTGCAATTGAGGTTCGATTCCTCA